>CAYWBF010000050.1:4570-11709 GCA_964456085.1 uncultured Eubacteriales bacterium | reverse complement strand
CAGAAAAATGAAGGCTTGGGACCAGCTAGGAATTTTGGAATCAAACAGGCTAAGGGTGAATATTTGTTCTTTGTGGATTCAGATGACTGGGTTCCTGACTATGCAGTGAAAAGCTTATATGACTTTGCAATTAAATTTGATAGCGACTATGTACTGTCGGATTTCATTGTAGTTTATGATGAAGGTAAAAGAGTATACATACCCACGTTGCCTTTTGAGGTACAAAGGGTAGTTAATAAAAGGATTATGGTAAAGTACGCTACAATGCACGGGGCTACTTGCGCTTATGCAAAAATAGTTAAGAAGTGCCTTTTTGAAATAATTGATTTTCCAGTTGGGAGGTTTGAGGATTTAGCAACTATACCTATTATTCTATCCTATGCAGAAAACCCCATATATTTTAATAAGTCATGTTACTTTTACAGAGATAAAAGGCCAGGCTCTTTAACAGATATTAAATCTTTTCACCCCGACCATAATAATCAAAGGCAATGGGATAGAATTTTAAGCTTTTCAAACCCCGAATATTTTAAAGAGATACGTTATGCAATTTATTGGAGCTTAAATGAAATAGCTACAGTTTATAATGGAGATTACGTACTATACTATTCGCAAAAATATTTTCTTAATAATAAAGCCCATTTTCAAAATAACAGTTACATAGAGCAAGATATAAAAGCAGAAAAGCTAAGAGATTTTAACTTAGTACCTCAAATACCTAAGCTAATTCACTATTGCTGGTTTGTAGAAAATCCAAAAGGTGAAACTGTTATAAGCTGTATAGAATCATGGAAAAAGTACCTACACGATTATGAAATTATTGAGTGGAACGAAAGCAACTGCGATGTAAATGAAACGGAATATACTAGGCAGGCATATAAAGCAAAGAAATGGGCGTTTGTTTCTGATTATTTCAGATTAAAGGCGCTATACTCATATGGTGGCATTTATTTAGATACAGATATAATGATGCTAAAAAGCCTAGACCCATTTTTGTGCAATAGAGTCATTTTTAGCTTTGAGTTAAAGCATATAGTAATTTGTGGAATAATAGGTGCTGTAAAGAATAATGAATTTATACTAAAACTTTTAAAAACATATGAGCATGATACTTTTGAACAAGCCTATACAATGCCATTTAGAATAACAGATTTTTTATGCAAAAATAAATATGGCTTAATTAAAAATGGAAAAACTCAAATATTGAAAGAGGATATTAAAATATATTCTCCAAACGTTTTTACAGTAGATGCCGGGGATGGGTATTGTGTGTGCAAGCACCTTTATGAAGGCTCTTGGTTTGACAATAAAAAGGAGGATTACTATACAATTGTTTTAGAGCATTTTTTAAATCAGATAGCAAATGAAAGCAATAGTAAAAACTTCCTATATTTTTTTTATCGGAAATGCCATGAAATAATTTCTAGGCCTTGCTTCAAGTGGCTAAAGCCTTATGTAAAGGAAGTATTTTATTATTTTAAGAAATTACTTAATAATTATTAATTAATACTAATTATATTTTACGGGTGATTATGTCTTGGAAAACCAAAATGTTTATAATAACGGCGTTTATGAAAAATTAAATCCTTCATGGCACGCTGAAGACTCTTATATGAAAGCACTTTGCGTTCATAATTTTTTACTGAAAAATAATATAATGGATTTTAAATCGGTTTGTGATACAGGCTGTGGAGCTGGGCAGGTATTAGTGCATTTAAAGCAAATGCTTAATAAGCAAGAGCCTTTAAGCTATGTAGGATATGACATATCAGAAAGGTCTATAGAAATTTGCCATAGCTACAAACATAAGGGAATTGAATATGCTTGCCAGGATATTACTAAATTAGATGTGTATTTTGACTTAATATTATGCTTAGACGTTCTTGAGCATGTTGAGGACGTATTTGGGCTTCTAAAAAGCTTGCGTAGTAAAGGTACTAATAAAGTATTTATGATACCTCTGGATGTTACTGCGCATAGCGTGCTAAAAGACTTTGTGACAGTTTCATTTGAAAAATATTACCATATACACTATTTCTGTTTGGAAAGTGCTTTGCTGCTATTAAGGAAATGTGGGTATGAAATATGTGACTATGAATTAATACCTTACTCATATAGGGCAAAACAGCTAGGACTAAAGCTATCAACCAGAGAAAAAATAAAATACATAATTTTAGACATAATTGCTAAAGCTTGGTCTTCAGAAGTAGCAAGCAGAGTAATGGGAAACTACGTCTTGATGGTTTTAGCAAAGTAGATTTAGCCTTGGGTAAAAAGACATGGGAGCAAATAAAATGAAAAGGAAGCTTCTTTATATAATAGATAACATTAATTACATAGGAGGGGTACCTAAAGCCACAGCCCAACAAGCAAATAAGCTAATAGAAGATTTTGAAATAAGTGTATTTAGCCTAGAGCAGCCAAATGATGACACAAGGTCATTGTTTTTAGCTGCTAATTTTATTGCCATAGAGGATTCCTTTTTCAAAACCTTAACGATAAGCTTTGCTAATGTAATGAAAGCCAGAGATATTAGACTTAAGCATAAGCTTTTACGAATAATTTTTTCTGTGTCTATACGCCTAGGCGTAAGCGATATGCTTGTAAATATAATGCTAAGAAAGAAGTTTTATGAAACCTTTAACAGCTTTGATGTAGTTTGTGTTGCCGGTCACGATTCGTTTTTTAGAGAGCTTGTGGCTTCATTGTCCAAGCCTAAAAAAATTCAATGGATTCATATTGATTACTGCCTATGGAGCAATTACGATAGCCGAAGTAAAGCTTTATCTAAAAATGATTTAAGCAGGTATCTTAGATTTCACACAATTGTATGCTTAACTGAAGGTATTAGACAAGGATTAATAAAAAAAATGCCCCAGCTTAATGCTAAGGCAGTTGTTATGCCAAATTTTGTAGACGTGGAATTTTTAAAAAAAAGTGCCAATATGCCAATAGATACTTCGGTAGATAGCAGCTTACTTAATTTAATAACACTAAATAGGCTTGCTCCGGAAAAAAAGATAGAAGGGATTTTAAAGTTGTCTGCTTATTTAGCAGAAAAAGGTTACCGTTTTAAATGGTATATTGTTGGCGGTGGAGTTTTATGGGATTATGCACAAAAGCTTATAGAAGAATACAGATTGAAAGAGTATGTAGTAATGACTGGCTATATGAAAAATCCTTATCCTCTCATAAATGCGTGTGATATTTTTGTATTGTTATCTCTTATGGAAGGTGTTCCTGCTTCAATTGATGAAGCTTTAACAATCGGCATACCAGTCATTGCAACTGATGTTGGGGGAATAAGAAATCAAATAAATCATGGGATAAACGGGCTTCTTCTTAGGAATGATGAGGAGTGCATAAAAGAGGCCTTTGATTATATTTTTCAAAATAAGGAGGTTTTGCATAAATTAAAAGCAAATGCAAAGTTAGGAGCAGAAGCAGCAGTTGATAGAAATTCTGAAATCTTGGAGAAGGTTAGAGATGTGTTTTTAAGCAAAAAATAGACGTTTTAAAGCCCCAAGGTCATTTGGCCCTGGGGCTTCTTTTGCTTTAGCATAAAAAGCACTCCGAAAAAGTCTTTCTACAAATGGGTATACTTTGCAATGCATATCTAAGGGCTTCAAAAACAACTCAAAAATAGAACATAAAAAACATAGTTTTGACAAAGGCAAAGGTTACTATAGCTTTGTAAAGAAAAAAATTAAAATTTTGAAAGGCGGTAAGTCATCATTATGACAAATTTAAAAAGAACAGTAGCTATAGGAACCATAATAATGTCAGTAATGGCAGCAACCTCAGTTACAGCATTAGCAGCACAAGGAAACCCTAACATAAGCGGCACTGGAATCGCCGCAAGACCAGGCTACAGCTCATCTATGGCCATAAGGCAGCAAGACGGAACCTATCAAAAAACAGGAGTTAGACCAGGCACAGGCAGAGGGGCTGGAGGAGCAGGTAAACTGCTTGGAGTAGGCGGCATGGGATTACAGGACGGCTCTTGTTATACTTCTAATTAGAAAAAAGGCTGAAAGCTGCTGTATATCAGCTTTTAGCCTTTTTCAATTTTAACGGAAGGGGTTTTTTTAGATGGAAAAAACAAAAAAGAGTAAGCTAGGCTTGCTCCGTAATATAATAAGTATATTAATACTGCTATTAGTGTTCATGGTAAGCACAGCAAATCTTCTAAAAGAAAAGGGTATAAAAATCCCGTTCGTACCCTCTGCTTCTGTACATAGCATATGCCCTCTTGGGGGCGTAGAGTCGGCATATAAGCTTGTAACAACAGGTTCCTTCGTGCCGAAAATACACTCATCTGCAATGGTAATGCTTGTACTTACCTTAGCCATAACCTTGCTATTCGGGGCGGTTTTTTGCGGCTGGATTTGCCCATTTGGCACAGCCCAGGAGCTAATGGGAAGGTTAGGCAAAAAATTATTCCCTAAGACATATAACAAAATAATACCTCAATCCATAGACAAAGCGCTAAGGTTTGTACGCTATATTGTTTTAGCTGTAATTCTGTACTACACAGCGGTAGTAGGTAAGCTTGTTTTTGAGGGGTACGACCCTTTTTACACTCTAATGAATATTTTCAGTGGTGAAATTTTAACATCAGCTTATGTAGTCCTTGGTTTAACAGCTATTTTGTCCCTTACTATTGAAAGACCATTTTGTAAGTATGCCTGCCCATATGGAGCCGTAGTTGGCGTGGTTTCTAAGCTTTCCATTTTTAAGCTTCGCCGAAATAGAAACACATGCATTAACTGTAAGCTGTGTGATAAGGCATGCCCAATGAATATAAAGGTATCTGCCTTAGAATCCATAAGCAGTCATCAATGCATCTCTTGCTATAAATGCACAAGCGGTGAAAGCTGCCCAGTTCATGACACAGTTTATATTTCTTCCGTTAACCCAGGAAAAATAGCAATCTCAAAGGAGGTTGTTTCAAATGAAAATTAAAACAGGAATGGTAATATTTCTAACCTTTTTTATAGGAATAGTTGGTATATTTGCTGCTATGACTCTTGGCTTATGGGGAGGGGAGGGCAGCAAAACTCCGGCGAGGTTTGTTGGTACGGATTTTGACGGTGAGTATCGTGCTGACGATATTCGTGGTTCATATACCCTTGGAGACATAAACAGACTTTATAATATCCCACTTGAATCACTTGCTACTGCTTTTAGTGTTGATATTGAAAAAGCTGAAAGATTCTCCCTAAAAAATCTTGAAACAATTTTTTCTGATGAAGATTTGGAAATAGGCACCGGCTCTGTAAAAATGTTCGTGGCTTTTTACCTAGGCCAGCCATATGATCTTGGCGACAGTACAACCTATATTCCGGCAGAAGCAGCGGAAATAATAAAAGCCTACGGCAAACCAACAGATGAGCAACTTTTATATATGTCCACTCACGTTCTAGGCACGACGGAAGGTAATGTCGAAGAAAATACAGAACAGAAGGAAGATAAGGAACCTTATGTAACAATAAGTGTATCCGGCTCAAGCTATTTTAAGGATATTGCCAAAACCTATGAAATTCCTCTTGAGGATTTAGCAGAAGCCTTTTTAGTTAGCAGCCAACAAGCACCGTTATATCAAGTCAAGGACTTAAAAAATAACTTTAACCAAAGTAAAACAGAAATTGGAACAAATTCGGTAAAAATGTTCATAGCCTTCTATAAGGGGCTAAATATAGACCTAAAAAATACCACAGCAGCTCAGACAAGCAAAGGTGTGGAAATTTTAAAAGCTAAAGGTACACTTACAGAGGAACAACTTTTGTATTTAGAAGCTCATACACTTAGTAAGTAAAATATTGCAAAGTAAATAAAAAAAGCCTCGAGGGCATTGCCCTCGGGGCTTTTTATCACATCTTATAATTCCTGATATCCATAAGAGTTTACTACAGCAACAAGCTTATGGCCTTTAATACAATCCTCACAATTATTAGGGTCAGACAGCTTAAAGTTAGGCAAGTCCTCATTGGTAAACACACCGTAAACAGGGAATCCGTCTACTTCCCCTACATTAGCAAAAATAACAGATATTCCTGAAACTTTGCCTCCGTAAGCAAGAATTGTACCGATTGCCTTAGAAATAGTACGTCCGCTCATGGCACTGGCAAGAACAACTAAGACGTTTTTACCCTTAATCATTGGCTTGATGTTATTTCTAACTACCATTTGACCGGTGTTATCAAACTCCGGCGTAATTACATGAAGTGATTTACGCTTATTGTCAGAGAGATAACCGCCGTCCTGCAATTCCTCAGCAAAATATGCACCAATTACCTCGCAGCCATCCATACAAATAATAGTATCCACAGGGGTTCTGCTGGCACCGGATTCTACGAAATGCTCAAACTGGTCAAAATTAAATCCCTTTACATTGCTAAGCTTTACTTTCTTAACATATTTTTCAGCCATAACCTTAGCGACCAATTTTGCTTCATATTGATTCATTTTTAAGGCTGACATATCTACATAATAGTTTACATGAAATCTGTCGCTGGAGAAATGCCCGGTCATTACCGTCAATACCAGCTCCGGATTATCCTTGGAAGGTATCTTTATCTGTTCCTGCATAATTCATTCTCCTAAAGCTAGGGGGTGGGGGAGTGCGTCTCCCCCAAAACCTTCAACTAGCATTGAATTTTAATTCCTGTTTCATATTTTTTATCATTAATAATCAAACGAACATCATAAGTTCCTTTTAAACCGGTTTTGTTAATGCCTGTTCTGGTATTTCTGTCGTCGGTATCAAGGAAGGAGCCGCAGCACATTGCCTTGTTAGGCACAGCAGTAGTTGAAATATAATAGCGACGTACTTCTTCACCCTGCTCTAACAATAGCATAGCCAAATCGCCTTTAATAAATCTACAGAAGAAAGTAAATTTATCCATCTCATCTTCAATACGAGCGCCACATTCTTCAGGAACCATTTCGCCGCAAGCCTCTGCCGGAATTTCAGTTTCAAATTCTTTAGTATAATCAAGCTTACCAAGAATTTTACCCTCTCCCAGCTCTAGGTTAATTTCATCGCTGTATAATTTCAGCTTTTCTGCACGATAGAAATTACTGCTTGCTTTCAATTCATATACTTTTGTATCATTTACAACTTCCACCGTGATGGA
>CAYWBF010000050.1:0-4560 GCA_964456085.1 uncultured Eubacteriales bacterium | reverse complement strand
AGCCATAATTGCAAATGGGCCTAAGGCTTCGGCAGGAGTTCCGTCCTCATCATATGCAATGCCGCCGGAGTGCACCATATAGTGGCCTTCGTTATAAAACTCTACATTACATATGTATGGGGAGAAAAATTCCGCTCCTCTGTCCTTACCGTATTGCCATACTTGCTCTATAGTCATATCCTCTGTATTTATTCTGTAGCGTACCCCTCTTGAGTAATTGTTACGAGCAGGAACCGACTTTTCTTCTACCTTAGTAGAGTAGTGGTGATTATCAAAGCACATAACATCGCCGTTCGGAGTAATAAGGCAAGCATGTTGCTCATACTGCCACTCAAAGTTATTTCCGATTGGCTTAAAGAAATATTTTTGCATATGTTCTGGCCAAGTTTCTGGGTCGCCAATAATCCAGTTTAATTTTCCGGTTTCGTAGTCCACGTTTACCATTGCATCGATATGTCTGCCGGAAAAAGTAAGTGTGTGGGTATTTTCATCATACCACACAGCATTATTATGGAACCAGTCCTCATCAGTAAAGGACAAGCCCTTGCCTTCACCTGGAGTAAGGAACTCTTTAAAATCCCATGTTTTTAAAACTTCTCCAGTGTTTCTGTCAAGTAAAACACAAATATCTTCTACAGTCTCGCTGTTTAAATCATCTGTAAGCACCAAGAGATTTCCGTCAGGCATTTCAAACTGGTCATGGTGAGATGCTCCAGGCAATATGTATTCTTTATAAATCTTACCCACAGGTGACATTTCATATAAACCGGACAAATAATAAGGAGTCCTTACTAAACGGTCGGTTCCAAATAATAAGTTACCGTTTTTCAAACGCTTAGCGTCAAACACACATAAAGCTGACAAGCACCAGCGAATATCTCCTGCAAAATCCACACCTATAGACTTTTCGGTTCCAGCTGGAGTAAGAAGCATAATATTATCCTGTAAGTATTCAGGAGTTGTTTGAACATACTCTATTACCTTATTGTCACATACATCGCCAACCTCAATGTTAATTACCGAGGTTTTTCCTTGATAAGGAGTGATTTCAACTGTGTTGTTGTAATTTGCATACAATCCTAAAACAGGGAGCACATGTGACTTTGCTTTAGGAAAGGTGTGAAAAATATCGGCGGCTTTGGTTTTACCCTTTACTCTAATAGTAATTGCTGTCTCATTAGCTGTCTTAAATAATACCACAGCAGCAAGTGGGCTAATTAAGTAAGGATTAAGCTTTACCAATGGGTTTTCCACTGTATATGCTCCTGCCTCAAATTCTGCCAGCATCTCTGCCTCTGCCTTTGCTTGTAAAGGAATCCAGTGTTCTATTACCTTATATTCGATTGCCATATACAATACCTCCTGTTTTAAAGTTTTTATAAATTTGCTTCAATCATTTTTACAATAATAGGCTTTTGCTGTAACCCTTGCAGACGCTTTACTTCCTCGCCGTCCTTGAACAAAATCAAGGTTGGGTAGCCCTTTACTTGGTATTTTTCTGTTATATCCTTGCACTTGTCAAAGTCAACCTTAAGTATTGTTACCTTATCACCCAGAGCCTTTTCAACGTCTGCTAGTACGAAGGACAGCATTTTGCATGGTCCGCATGTTGTGGAAAAAAAGTCTGCCAAAACCAAGCCTTTGCTTGATAATTCATTAAATTCTACGCTTTCTACCTCTTTTAACAAAGTTTGTCGCCTCCTATTTTTTTAGATAACGTGAAGCTTCTTGAGCGGCAATAGCCCCATCTGCACATGCAGTTATGACTTGCCGTAAATTTTTCACAATACAGTCTCCGGCACCGTAAATACCGGGAATTTTCGTTTCCATTTTACTGTTTACTTCAATATACCCATGATTATCAAGAATATCCATGTCTTTTGCAAACTCAGTCATTGGAGATAACCCAATGTACTCAAAAACACCGTCACAGTTTACAGTTATTTCTTCCCCAGTTTCAGTAGATTTGAATCGGATTCCCTCAAGTGCACTCTCTCCTACAAACTCAAGTACCTCCTGAAATGTGTAAATAGTTACATTCTCAAAGGTCTTAAGCTTATCACAAGCAATAGGGTCTGCTGTAAGGTCAAGCATTGTGACAATAGTTACAGACTTGGCAATTCCGGCAAGATAGATAGATTCCTCCACCGCAGAATTTCCGCCGCCTATTACAACTACATCTTTATCACGATAGTAAGCACCGTCACATATAGCACAAAAACTAATTCCGTTGCCGATAAACAACTCTTCATTAGGTACGTTTAATCGTCTTGGAGTAGTGCCTGTTGCTATAAGCACGGCTTTTGTATTAATTACCCTGTCATCTTCTAAAATGTAGATTTTTTTTATATTATTCTCATTTTCAATTCGGGTAACTGTAGCATAGTCAAACTCTACGTTAAGCTCCTGAGTATGGGTAAACATATTCACAGCAAGCTCGGCACCGTTAATAGTCCCTACACCTGTATAATTTTGAATTTCGTTTGTGTTAATAATCTGTCCGCCAGGCGCAAGTTTATCAAGCATTAATACCTTTAAATCAGCTCTGGCGCCGTAAATACCTGCAGTCATTCCGGCAGGGCCTGCGCCGATAATAACTAAATCGTAGCCCTCCATATTTGCACCTCCTATAAAAATAAATTACCATTGGTCGGAAATAGGTTAGCTCAAGTCTTGGGGGAGCTACACTCCCCCAAACCCCCTAGTTTCCCTAGTCTAAATCAATATATTAATAAAAGGAATACCAATAACAATAATAATCAACAATTCCACAGCTACGATTGAAATTGTATATTTGTAAATATCGCCCGAGGTTAAATACTCCTTGTTTCCGAAGAGCATAGCTGCGAAAGGTGAAGCGGCAGGTGTACAAGCTGCTGTTAATAATACTGTAAATATAAGCAACGTAAGTATTGGCGCAGGATTTACCCCTGCGTTTACGCAGAAGGTCATAACAACCGGCTGCAAAATCATACCTACAACTAAGGAGTTGCAGAAGTTTGTAAGTAATACTGTAATTAATAATAATACAACTGTAAACATCATGCCGGACATTTTAGCAAACACTGGTGCCAGTACAACATTTAAGAACGCAGTAATACCTGTTGATTCATTGGTAAGCACACTTCCTAGTAAAATTGCACTGGTACATAAGAAAAATGTTGGCCATGCAAAATCCTTACCCATTGTTTCTGCAAACTTTAAAACAGGTCCATCTGAAAACTCAACCAAAAGCAATACTAAGCACAGAACCAGAGGAATAACTAAAGAGTTTGCAAATAAGAAGTTAAGTATAGGCAGTTTTGGAAGCAAGCTAGGCACTAACATAGTAAAAATAAAAACTCCCAAGGAAACGCCGTATATTTTCTGAGCCATAGACATAGGAGGTAGAGGGTTCTTTTCCAACATTTCAATTGTAACCTTCTTAAGCGGAGTTACGTCAGGCTTAAACACAAACCTCATCATAAGTACCAATACGAGAATAAGTAAAACTCCCAGGGAGAAGCAGCCTATGAAAAAGGTTGCATCAGAAATCATAACACCTGGCATAGATTGTAGGCTTGGAAAGTTTTTAAGCAAACCTCTGTAGCTTCCAAGCAACGCCAAAGAGTTTGCCATGTAAGGAGGAACAGGGAAGCCTATTAAGGCTGCCATAACAACACCAACAATCATTAATTTTGGATATGTATCTGTTTTCTTGTAACCTATATCCTCGAATATACCGTAAAGCACAGGCCAAAATAAAAATACTGGTGCAAATGCTAGTATAAAAGCGGACATAAGAAAAGTACCAAAAAGCATTACAAAGGTAAACACCCATGGTCTTCCCTCAATAATTTTTCTTGTCATAATCCATCTTGCAATATAAACAGTAAGACGTCTGTTAGTAAGGCCACCCATAAAAATCATTAAGAAAAACATTTGAACAACAATTGGATTTCCGAAGCTGGCAGTCAAAATACCAGCTGCCGGTGCATAATCCGAAAACGCTAACATAGAAATACTTACCAAGCTGGCAACAGTAGGATTAATCGTTGTCCATAAATAAATAGTTCCAATAAAAATTCCCATTACCTGAAGCCCAATTTCTGTTACACTTGGTAACACCCCTAAGGGAAAAAATCTGAAAACCAGCATTATAGCCATGCCGATTGAAAAATGAATGTAAGACATTTTGATTTTTTTGTCCAATTAAAGCTCTCCCTTCTTTTTTGCAGCGTTTTAAATTAGCATTATTTGCTGAATTTTAGAGTAACTCAAAGGGATATTTTTTACAATAGCAGTAGTTTAGAAAGTAAAATGCATCTTTATCTATAAAAATGCAATGTTTATCATTAAGCTAAAAATGGGCTAAACACATTAAATGTTGAACACCACTTGAATATTATCCACTCCTGTATACCTAGCTACATATTCCTTAAAATCAGTGGCGGACTGAAGGTCCGTAGGCTGATTCACACAAAAATAAAGCTTCCACTTTTTTACTTCATTTAAACCATACATCCCAATATGAAGCTTAATTACGTCCAAAAATAACTCCCTATGAACCTCGTCTTTAAA
>CAYWBF010000049.1:0-11719 GCA_964456085.1 uncultured Eubacteriales bacterium | reverse complement strand
CACATTACCATATGTGATACTAAAGGCGAGGGGGTCATTGATACAGGACAAAAGGTCAGTATAAAAAAAGAGTATTTGGACAGAGCGCTTTCTGGGGAGACTTTTTTTACTCTGCCGGATAAATTACCCCTTAGAGATATAGTTGTTATGGGATTGATTACGCCAGTTTACATTGACGACAGTATTGGCTTAGTGATTTTGTGGACCTACGATATTACTATGTTGGATTCTCTTTTTGTGTCCTCCTTTGAAGGGGATGGGAATGCCGTTGTTATAGATGCATTTGGGAATATCATAGCAAAAACAAAAGGAGCCAATATTTTATCCACAGACTACGAAACAGTAAAGTCCATTATGAAAAGGGCAAAATTCGAGAATGGTAAATCCTATGACTGGCTGGCTAGTGAAATATCAAGCCAAAAATCCGGCTCGGCAGTTTTTTCAATAGATGGGCATAAGCATCTTGTGTTTTTTACGCCTGTGAGTATTAACGATTGGCATATACTCTCCTTTGCTCCTTACAACGTTATTGGGAGCAAGGCAAACAGTATTTCATCAAAGGCATGGCTTTTTTCCATTGCAATATTTATAATTTTTGGAGCAATTATATTTTATTTATATAAGGTTCAGAATCAATTACATAATCTCCAAGGCAAATATATAGATGAGCTTTACAACTCTGCCTATATTGACGAGCTAACGGGCTTTAGGAACTTTAAAAAGTTCAAAATGGACTCAGAAAAGCTGTTTAGCAATAACCTTAACACCCAATATATATTTTTAAAAATGGACGTTGATAGATTTAAGCTTATTAATGATATGTACGGCTTTTCCATTGGAGACAGAATATTAATAAATATAGCGTCAGCCCTTAGCAAGGTAATAGATTCCGAGAATGAGCTGTTTGCTAGAGTTAATGCTGATGAATTTATAATAATGCAAAAGCTGCTGCCCGCAGGTGAGCTAAGAAAAACAAAGGAGATGTTTGAGAGTATTTTTTATTCACTAATGGGGGACGAATTTATAACAAGGCTTATTTTCCCAACAGGCTGCTACATAATGAGCTATGGCGAAAATGACATAGGGGAGATATTTGAAAAGGTTAACTATGCCCACAAAAGTGCGAAACAAATGGTAGATGATAAAATTTGCTTTTATGACGGGAGCATTAAAAGACATGCTTATCGTGAAAAGGAAATAGAGAGCAAAATGGAGTATGCCCTTGCTATTGAGGAATTTAAAATATTTTTGCAGCCCAAATATAGGCTGTCTGACGAGTCTATTGTGGGAGCCGAAACACTTGTAAGATGGAAAATGGACGGCAAGGATCTTGTGTACCCCAACGAGTTTATTCCTATTTTTGAAAAAAACGGTTTCATTACAAAGCTTGATATGTATATGCTGGAAAAGGCTTGCCGAACAATCCGGTTGTGGTTAAAGGAAGGCTTAACCCCAGTTACTATTTCTGTTAACTTTTCTAGGCTTCATTTGAACAATCCGTTGTTTATTGATGAAATTTGCAGCCTGGTGGATAAATACTCCATACAAAGAAGTCTTATTGAAATAGAGCTAACAGAATCTACAATTTTTAATAATGAGGAAATTTTAATAAACGTGCTTGAAAAACTGCACAACGAAGGCTTTACGCTGTCCATGGACGACTTTGGCAGCGGTTATTCCTCTTTGGGATTGCTTAAAAATCTGCCTGTGGACGTTATAAAAATGGATAAATGTTTCTTCATAGGCGCTAAGGACGAAAGAACCGCCCGAATTGTTATATCCAGCGTGATGGATATGGCTAAGCGGCTGGGTATTCATACAGTTGCCGAGGGTGTAGAAACTAAGGAGCAGGTTGAATATTTGCGAGAGCTTGGCTGTGATATGGTTCAGGGTTATTATTATGCTAAACCAATGCCTACTATTGAGCTTTCGGAAAGGCTTCGCAGCTAGACAAAACAAGCATGAATGAAATAAAAATGGACTTCCTTAGCGGCATCTGCCGTGAGGAAGTCCATTTTTAATGGGTTGGTATTTTTATTTTTGAAATAAATCAATAATACTCTTGTCAAGAATAAACCCAGTACGTCGTGTATAGTCGTTTTCAAATAATTCCACATACAGCTTTTCAGGAATTAATGAAGATGGCATATACATTCTGCCAAAATACAACTCGTTTTGAGTATATCTATAGGTGTTGTCTTGAACTGACATATAAATATCATTTATTAAATCTCTATCCTTAACATCTGCTATAAGCTCTGTGCCTGAGATATTTTCCGGCCTTCCTCTATTTAAGTAGTCGCTGAGAAATAGCTTTTCATTAACAATTTTATAAACAACAGCATTGTTAATATTCTTAGAAAAATAATCCGAGTAACCTTTATTAATCAAAAATCGGTATGAGCTTTTATTTATGCCGGTAATCCTTGAGATATATTTGCTTTCATCATCCATACTTATAATGATTTCGCAAAAATAACCGACGCTGTCGTCATAGGCTATTGTATCAAAGGAAATATTCATAGCATCATTTTTCAAACAGCGTACTAATTCCAAATAATCTGCTTCCTTAATATAACACTCCTCACCGATGTTAATAGGTTTAAATTTAATGGAAGTGATTTTATTTACATCGCTTTCATCCGGCAGACTACTTTTTAGCTCTCTGTTTTCACTACTCTCATAGACTGTTTTAAAGTAAGGGGAGAAGTTTGGGTCAAATACGGGTATATCATAAATCCTCGTAACGTTTTCTTCATTATTAAGCACATAGTTAATGTGTATCATGGAAAGCCCGTCTTTATATGGAGACATCTCGTTTTCAAGATAGCCCTTGTTGTTAACAATGGACTTGTGAAGCCCTGTTATGGCGGCAATGTTTTCAGGGGACTGTAAGCCTCTATCGTAAGTAGCCATACCGTTTGGAGCTATGTAAGAGGTCTTTTGATAATTGCCGTAGCTAAAATATATGGATTTTATGTCTTGTGCATCAGGTACCTTGTTGTATCCTATAAGGTCAAATCTAAATATTGCGAATACAGCGAGAAATACACAAATGAAAACAGGGAAGCCCCTTAGCTCCTTTAATATTCGTATACTTTTTTTAGCCAGTATCCAGGAGCTACAGTAGCCTAAAATAGCAGAGGCCGCATAGCAAAGAACAAGCTTAGGGGTAGAAATGTATGAGCTTCTTATGAATAAGCCCACAAAGGCTAAGGCTAAACAGGTTGAAAAGCCACAGGCAAATATAGGCTTAAGCCAGCTAAAGGATATAGTGCTTCCTGCAAACTCCGCTTTATAGCTTTCATATAATACCTTACCAGCTGCTACGAGCACTATAGAAAACAAGGTGATTAAAGTAAAAACGATTAACCCTTGGCTTAAGGAGAAGGCTCCGTAGAAAAAAGGCGATTGGCGGAAAAAGGTTAGAAAATTTATATAAGACATTAAAGGAACTGATGCGTTGATAGATTTTCCAAGTAGAATTATATCCAAGTTTTGTACTATAAGGTTTTGTATACCAAAGGGGAAAACTAAGGCTATTGCTGCGAAAATGGCATGCAGTATTGTATTTCCCGTAAGGAATGCAATGAAAATGCTAACGCAGTAAATATAAATATGCAATACTATGGTGGAAATGGACCAGAACAAAATAATTGAGTGGGCATTAATGTAGAACCTGTTAAATGTATAGGGGGTGCTTGCAATTAAGTCAGCTGCAATACTGCTCATGCCCGAAGTGTAGTAGATTATTACTGTGGCGGTTACGGCTATTAGCATTGGTAATATATAAATAATAAATCCGGAGGCAACATGGCTCATATATAAAGTTCGTCTGTTTACAGGTAGGCTATGTATGAACTCCGTCTCCTTTTGTGAGTGGATATAATTGAAAACAGCGAGGGCTGCTATTACCCCAAAAAAGCATATGATTAAAAAGGTATCGTCAAAGGTTTCAAATACTCGAAAAACTCTGCCGTAGCCATAGAATTTATATGTGTTGGGGTCACGGAGCTTTTCATTACGAAGTATGGTAGCTTCTGAAAAAACCTTTATGGGGAACCATACCGCTAATATTATAAAATATATTACTCCTAGAAACCCAAACCTTTTCAAATCATTAAGAACAACACTTGAGTTAAACAATGAAGTTTTTTGTGTCATAGCCTAACGCCTCCATTTCGTGAATAAAAACCTCTTCCAAGGTCACATATGCCCGTTCTAGGAAAATGGGCTTGTATTGCTGCAGGTAGGTTTCAATATGACTGCCTTCGCCTTTGGCAATTATTGTATAAAATTTTCCCCTAGCTGTGCAGCTTACTATTTCAACGCCGCTTTCGGCCTGAAATATAGGGGGAACCTCAAATACTGCGTCTATTTTATGGATTAAAGATTTTAGACTGTCCAATTCCTTTTGAAGTACAAGCCTGCCCTTGTCAATAATACCTATGCTGTCGCAGAAGTCGTCCAGCTCTCGCAGGTTATGAGAGGAAATCAAAACTGTCATTTCTCTTTCAGCCACGTCCTGTATGAGCAGACTTTTTATTTTTGCCCTAATAATGGGGTCAAGACCGTCCAGCGGCTCATCTAGCAGCAAAATCTCCGGCATAGCCGAGAGCACAAGCCAGAAGGCTACCTGCTTCTGCATACCCTTTGAAAGTCTTTGAACCACACTATTTGTTTTAAACTGGAATACCGACCCAAGCTTTTCAAATCGCTCTTGGCTAAAGGTGGGGTAGATACTTTTGTAATATTTCGCCATGCTCTTTATAGAGAATTGAAAAAAGCTAAACACTGTATCTGGCATAAATATTGTTTTTGATTTAGCTGGGGTATTCTCAAAGATGGGCTGGCTGTTAATCTCTGCCTTACCTTGGTCGGCGGTATAAACCCCTGCCAGTATCTTTAATAAGGTAGTTTTGCCGGCACCGTTTGCTCCAATAAGCCCAAAAATTGAGCCTTTGTTAATACTTAGGCTTACACTGCTTAATGCAGTTTTATCCTCAAAGGTTTTCTTAACCCCTTCCACATTAATTAATGCTGCTTCCAAATTAAGCCCTCCTTTTATGTTTTTAAGTCTTTATAGGTTTCATCTATTATGTTTAAAGCTTGACTATGGGTTAGACCTAGGTATCTTGCTTCCATGAGCATTTTTTTTACCTCCACCACTAGATGCTTGATTTTATTAAGGTTTAAGTCATTTTGGATACTTGATTCCGGTGAAACAAAATATCCCTTGCCTTGATGAGAGTATATATAGCCCTGTCGTTCCAGCTCTTGATATGCTTTTAGGACAGTATTCGGGTTAGCCGGAATGTCCTTGGCAAGCGCCCTAACAGAGGGAAGCTGCTCATCAGGTATAAGCGCCTTGCTTATAATAAGCTGCTTTAGCTTTTCGATGAGCTGCTCATAAATCGGTTGCCGACTCCGTAAATCTATTTGATACATAAGAAACCTCCCTTCTGACTGTATTGTTTGTTATAGTACAGATGTTACTCTGGTTGGTGTATTTTGTCAAGGAAAAATATTTGAACTGCTCCATAACAAAAAAGCCGATAAAGCAGAAAGCTTATAGCTTTTTGCTGTATCGGCTTTTTTGGGGGATTGTTTTGCTGTCTCTGCATCAGGGGAGAGTTTTCCTATGCCAGTGAGTAGCAATAGAAATACGTGATACAGTCCGAATTATGTAAGTATCAAGCTAGTCAAATGTCTGTTGTTCATATAGGCTATACCTGTTTTTACCATTGCGCTTAGAAAAATAAAGTGCGTTGTCAGCATTTTGATATAGCTTGGTATAATTTTTTCCGTCTTGTGGGTATATAGAAATGCCTATACTTACTGAAAGTGAATGAGAAATATTTTCCATGGAGTAGTCTTTATCAAGCCTAAGAGCAAGCTGCGCGGCTTTGCTTTGTATAAACTCAATATTGATTATATCACGAATGAACAATATAAACTCGTCGCCGCCGAATCTTCCAAGAATATCTGTAGACCTGAACAATGCTTTTATTTCTTCAGCTACATCTTTTAAAACTTGGTCACCAAACATATGACCAAAGCTGTCGTTAATATTTTTAAAGTTATCAAGGTCAACGGAAATCAAGGCGTGTAATTTGTGCTGGCTGGAGGTTTCCAGAATCTCTGTAACCAATCGTTCAACCTCAACCTTGTTGTACAAGCCTGTAAGCTCATCACTACAGGCTTTATGGCTGAGTGTTTCAAGATGCTTTTGCTGATCGTCTATGTCAATTAGGGAAGCTATGGCTTTATAAGGCTTTCCTTTATGGTTATTAACCATTGTCCCGGATAAGGAGCACCAACGAAATCTTTCGTCTGAGTCTTTTACTCTAAATTTAATATCTTTAATATTGATACCACTTTGTATGCTATTAAAAATGTTCTTGTAAGCCTCAATATCGTCCTCATGAATCAAACCGGCGTCAATTGCCTCGTTGTAAGAGTTTATGGTTACCATTTTGCGGCCAAAGGTTTCTTCAAAGTTGCAGAGAGCAACAATTTTATCCCTTGAAACGTCCCATTCAAAAATGATTCGTCCTGCTTGCTCGGACAATACACGAAAACAATGCTCATTTAGCAAGGCAAGATTTTTTTCACTGTGCTGTATGAAAATAATAATGCCTGCCAATATAAAAAGAGAAATGAACATAAAAATTTCAACCTTTATAGAAAATATCTCCCAGTGAAAAATCATTAACAATAGCATGGTTATGGTAATTAATAAAATCGATAAACTAGTTTTACTCATTGTCGTAAACTCCTTGTATATTCCAAGACTAAGCAACAGCGCAGGGGATATTTTGGTTTAATCATATCATAAATAAATAAACACTTTATATTCATGGCACAAAAGAATACTTTTTAGGCACAAGACAACAAAAAAGCGCACAGTTAATTTCCGGCGCTTAAAATTATTTGGGTAAGAAATTGGTTATCCTCTGCCTTGCAGTAAATCATGCCGTTGTATTTTTCTACGGCATAGCGAACGCTTGTAAGACCCATACCGCCGTTTTCAGACTTGGATGATTGGGGCATTCCATTCTTAAATTCAATCTTCTCGGAGAGGGTGTTTGTAAGGCTGATTTTTAGCTTATTATTGTCCGTCTGGCAAAACAGATTAATAAAGCTATCGACCTCAGCCTTTTTGCAGGAATCATATGCATTCTCCAATATATTTGAAAATATGGTGCTAATATCAGTGTTTGATATTTGTATATTGTCAGGAATATCGCCGGTTACTTGAAAATCAATCATTTCTTTCTCTGCCTTTGCGGCATACAGTCCAATAACTGCGTTTGCCATAGAGTTTTTGCAGTATTCCTTTGTATTTTCAATGTCTATAAATTGGTCATATTCCTTAAGATAAGCCTTGGCACCGGCTATGTCATTTTTGGCTAAGTATTCAAAAATCACTTGATTGTGGTGGCGTAAATCGTGTCGGTGTATTTTTGTTGCTTCTATAAGGCTTTTTTGGGCGTCAAGCTGTGAAATGAGCAGGTTTTCCTGTGCCTTTATCCTAATTTGGTCGTTTTTGTTTTCAAAATCGAAGAACATGTATCTCAGCGTTGTAAATATAACAGAATACACCAAAACCAATAAAACCGACACCAGAAAGTAAAAAGCA
This sequence comes from uncultured Eubacteriales bacterium, assembly GCA_964456085.1. Classification (GTDB taxonomy): domain Bacteria; phylum Bacillota; class Clostridia; order Lachnospirales; family CAYWBF01; genus CAYWBF01. The sequence goes on along the minus strand of CAYWBF010000049.1, from coordinate 4,077 downwards.
ACCCATTCCTTTGACACAGGCGGTTCCACAGCAAAAATAGGCAGTAGGAATGCAAATATGACATTAAAGCCTAAGGCAACCAAAAGCAGTGTTACAAAGCTTTTGTTGCTTAAGGAATTAAGCACAATTAAATAAGGCTTAAGTAAAAAAAACACAATCACCAAAATACTTGCGGTATAAAAAAATGTAACGAGACAAACCAAGGCGATTGGTGATGGGCCAAAAAATGTTCTGTTTAAAACTACACTAATACCAAGAATGGCAAAGTATGCGTTAAACTGGGAAAATATATTAAACAACCATTTTAATAAGCTTTGCTTAGAAATAAAGTATACAAGTGTACTTACAGGGAGTGCGTTAATAAGCAGACAATATTTAGCAATAAACTCACCCCCGAAAAGCAGGAAGCACACGGTGGAATTAATTGTAAGAACGACACAGCCTATGCTAAAGCATATTATTGTGGTTTTTTTGCTGTATTTATACTCGAAAAGAAGCATGAGCATAATAATACTACCTAAAATGTTTATTATCAAAACGACAAGATTTAATGTTTCCTTCATAAGGCTCACCTTTCAAATATAAATTCAAAATACCTTGCCTTTATGTCTTGTGCGTTATGCTTTACAAGGGGGATTCTTTGGTTGTTTTTTAATAGAATATCCTTTGAGGTTATTTCCAGTATGTATTTTTGGTTTACAATATACCCCTTGTAGGGGGTGATAAACTGCTTTTTTGAAAGCTGGCACAGCTCTTGGAAAAACTCTAGTAGCCCAACTCTAGTAGCCCAACTCTAGTTTTGATTTCTTCGCTATCCTCCAAATGGATTGTAAGGTAGTGGCGAAAGGATTCTACATAAATAATGGTGTTTATATCTACAGCACGTACGCCGGAGGTAGTTTTTATTAGTACATTTTTAATTTGCTTTTGTGAAATGGCTCGTAACGCTCTGTTCATCGCCTCATCAAATTCTGCTTGGGAAAATGGCTTTGTAATATAATGTGCCGCATCAAGTGCAAAGGCGTCCACTGCAAACTCATGGCTTACGGTAAGAAAGATTATTTCGGTCTTATCCTTACGCTGCCGAATTTCCCGTGCTGCCTCAGTACCCAAAATGCCGGGCATACATATGTCAAGGAGGACAATATCAAACCCACCGTTATTGTGCAGCTCCTCAAGAAACACAAGGGAGTTATCGTATTCGCTAATTTGTACAGCATCGTTTAGATAAGCAGAGGCATAATGCAATGTACTAGTTTTGACTTGAGCCAGATGGCTTCTATTGTCATCGCAGATTGCTATTCTCATTGTTTGTCTCCCTTTCCATTGGGTTTTACAGTAAATTAAAAAAATCCTGTAAAGAAAATAAAGCAAGTGATTATTCAAGGTAAGCTTAACCCATTTTAAAAGAGTGCAGCTTGCCTTGAGCAATGCCTAGATATTTTCTTTACAGGATATAGTGCGTTATTTAGTCTTGGGGGAGCTGCACTCCCCCAAACCCCATAGCTTAACTTAAACTATAAATATTCTCCTTCTCAAAAAGCTTAACATTACAATTTTTGATTCTCTCAACGGCAGCCTCTTGGTCAGCCAGACGGAGAATTACCATTGCTTCGTGCTCGTCTGCTCTGGAGTTAAAGGCGTACATGTACTCTATAGATACACCTTCTGTTTGAAGTTCGCTAAGCACTCCGGCAAGACCTCCAGGGGTGTTATCCATAGCGATTGCCACAACGTCGGTTACCTTTACGGTAAGTCCGTTCTCCTTTAAAACCTCTCTTGCCTTTTTATAGTCGTCTACAATAAGGCGCAAAATGCCAAAGTCTGTGGTGTCGGCAATAGATAGGGCGTGAATGTTAATGTTGTTTTTGGCTAAGCAGTTGGTCACCTCAAAAAGCCGCCCGCATTTGTTTTCTACGAAAACAGAAATTTGCTTAATCATTTTTATACCTCCCTATATTTTTCTATTATCTATAACTCTTTTTGCCTTTCCTTCGCTGCGCACAATGGCTTTAGGCTCAACCAGCCTAACCTTGCAGGCTACCCCAAGTATAGACTCGATTCTTACCCTGATTTTCTTTTCAAGGCTTTCAAGCCCCTTAACATAGTCCTCAAAGATTTTTTCCGAAACCTCAACCTCAACAGTCAAGGTATCAAGCTGGCCAACTCTGTCCACAATAATTTGATAATGTGGTGTCGCTTCGTCAACCTCCAAAAGCACGCTTTCAATTTGCGAAGGAAAAACATTAACGCCTCTAATAATAAGCATATCGTCGCTTCTGCCGTCTGGCTTGGACATTCTAACATGGCTTCTGCCGCAGGCACATTTCTCGTAATTTAAGGAAGAAATATCTCTTGTTCTATAGCGAATTAGAGGGAAGCCCTCTTTTGTGATTGTGGTAAATACAAGCTCGCCGCTAACGCCATCGCCTAGAACGTTGCCGTCTCCGTCAATAATCTCCGGTATGAAGGCATCCTCCCAAATATGCAAGCCGTTTTGGTGCTCACATTCCTGGGATACTGATGGCCCCATAATCTCGCTTAAGCCGTAAATATCAAATGCCTTAAGTCCAAGGCTTTCTTCTATTTGAATACGCATGTTGTTTGTCCAAGGTTCCGCTCCGAAAATACCTGCTTCCAGTTTTAGATCGCCTTTTGTTAAGCCCATTTCACGCATGGTTTCTGCAATAAAGAGAGCATAGGAGGGGGTACAGCACAAAACAGTTGAGCCAAAGTCCTTAAGCATGGTGATTTGGCGGCTTGTATTGCCGGAGGACGCTGGAACAACGGAGGCTCCTATGCGCTCGCCGCCATAGTGTGCACCTAAGCCGCCTGTAAACAAACCGTAGCCGTAGCAAACCTGCACCCCACTATGTTTTCCGGCACCTGTCATTCCAAAGCACCTTGCCATAAGCTCTGACCAGTATTCCAAGTCTCTTGCAGTGTAGCCTACAACCGTTTGCTTTCCTGTAGTGCCGCTGGAAGCGTGGATACGCACAATTTCCTCCAAGGGAGCGGCGAACATGCCGTAAGGGTATGTATCTCTAAGATCGGTCTTTGTGGTAAAGGGCAGCTTAGACACGTCCTTAGCTTCTTTAATATCCCCGGGCAATATGCCTATCGCCTGCATTTTTGCTCTGTAGTATGACACGCTTGTATATACTCTTTGAACGGTTTGCTGCAGGCGTTTGGTTTGAAGGGCATAAAGCTCATCACGAGACATAAGCTCAACAGCTTTGTTCCAGAATTTCTCCATTATTACCTCTCCTTTTATTAAGTTTATTTGGCGTTGCTTAATCCAAGCTCGAAGGCTTTAAGGTTAATATCAACGAATTTTTCCTTAGTGGTGCGCTTTATTGCCTCTAGCCAATTTTCCTTTGGAAATGGTAGGCTAGGGGATAGAAGTCCGATTAGCGCAAGGTTTACGGAGCGCTCTGACCCTGCTTCCTTAGCAAGGGCGAGAGCGTCAACAGATACGTTATTTATGCCAAGGCTGTTGATTTTTTCAGAAATTTCTTCTGGGTATTTTTCTGCTCCTGTAATTACGGGCATTGGGTTAATTTTTTGTGTGTTATATAAAAGCAGTCCGTCTTTTTTCAAGAAGGGTAGGCTTCTGTAGGCTTCCAGTGCCTCAAAGGCAAGGACATAATCCGCCTCGCCCTCATTAAGAATAGGGGAGCTAACCTTACCATCAGAAAATTTAACAAAGGTAACAACGCTGCCTCCTCTTTGGGACATGCCGTGTACCTCCGAAACCTTTACGTCATATCCGGCTTCAATGGCTACGTTGCCGATTATTCTGCTGGCAAGTAGTGTGCCTTGCCCTCCAACTCCAGATATTAAAATGTTTACATTAACGCTCATTATTGCTCACCCTCCTTATGGATTGCTCCGAATTTACATACATAGCCGCAGTAACTACACCCGGCACAAATATTTTTGTCTATAGTAATTTTTCCGTCTACACGAATGATTGAGGGGCAGCCTATTTTTAAGCATACGCCGCAGTTACGGCATTTATCTGGGTCGATTTCTCTTTTTCCGTTATATTTGAAGGTTTTTAACAGAGCACAGGGG
>CAYWBF010000048.1:0-11756 GCA_964456085.1 uncultured Eubacteriales bacterium | reverse complement strand
ATGTGTCCTTTGACGGAGCAACCTACTTAAGGGACGGGATTGATATTACCATCGACCAGTTTTACAATAAGCTTAAGGACAAGAGTATATTCCCAAAAACATCCTTGCCTTCCGTTACAGATTACTACGAAAAAATCCTTCCTCATGTAAAGGAAGGCATGGACGTTTTGTGTATATGCATATCCTCAAAATTCAGCGGCTCCTACCAAAGTGCCGTAAACGCTGCGGCTTTGCTAAAGGACGAATACCCGAGCGCCAAAATTAAAATTCTAGATTCGCTACAGGTTACTATAATCCAAGGTCTTATAGCACTAGAGGCAGCGAAGCTTCGTAATGAGGGTTTTTCTTTAGAGGAGGCTGCTGAAAGGCTTGAAAAAATCAAGCTGGACTCCAAGATTTTTGTTACTGTAGACTCATTGGACTACTTGCAGAAGGGTGGCAGAATAGGTAAAGTTTCTGCTTTTGCCGGACAGCTATTAAGTATCAAGCCTATTATTTTTATGCAGGACGGGGAATTAATCCCTAACTCAAACGTTAGAGGAAAAACCAAGGCACTTAACACTCTTGTTGAGCTTATGCATGGAGAAATAGGCAGCAGAGTGGGGGATTATACTTTGGTAGCGCTCCACGCCGACTGCCTTGAGGACGCAAACAAACTTGCTTCAATTGCCAACACACAGTACAATATGCCAATTCCGCCAAATCCATTTAGGGTAGGCATTACAGTTGGGGCACATATAGGCCCAACTGTTTGTGCCGTTGGATATATGCGAAAAGCGCTTTAAAAATAGAAATGCGGCTAATATGATTATATTAGCCGCTTTCTTTATGTAAAAATTTATTTATACGCTATTGCTTCAATTTCAACTAAAGCATCTTTTGGAAGTCTAGCCACTTCAACGGTTGAACGTGCTGGATAGCTTCCCTCCTGGAAAAATTCGTTGTAAACCTCATTCATTTGAGTAAAATTATTCATATCGCTTAAGAATACAGTAGTTTTTACAACCTTGTTCATACAGGAATTTGCTTTTTTAAGCACTGCTGATAGATTTTCAAGGGAAGCTCTAGTTTGCTCGGCAATGCCACCAGGTGCAAAATTTCCAGTCTTAGGGTCTATAGGCAGCTGCCCCGAAGCAAAAACAAAGCTTGAAAATGTAGTACCTTGTGAATATGGTCCAATTGCTTTTGGTGCTTCTTCTGTGCTAATAATACCTTTCAATTTGAAACACTCCTTTTAAGATGATTATATTTATTAGTTTATTACTCTTTCTTGAATCAGTCAATAAGGATTTATATAAAATACGTTAGGGGGGTTGGGAGAGTGCAGCTAGGCTAGAGGGTTTGGGGGAGTGCAGCTCCCCCAAGACTTTAGCCCAAGTCAGCTTATCTTATACCCTATACCTTAAACTTAGACACCATCTGTGAAAGTATCTCGGATTGACTGTTAAGCTCCTGGGCTGATGAAGCAGCTTCTTCTGATACAGAGGAATTTCTTTGTACTACCTCAGAAATTTCGTTTATGCCGTGTGAAATTTGGGAGATTCCGTCGGACTGTTCTGTTGCTGCTAAATAAATGGTGTTGATTTTCTCAGATACTAAATTTGTATCAGACACAATTTTGCTTAAGGAATCCGCTGTAGTTTTAGCAGTAGCAGTGCCCTCGCTTATTTTATTTATAGTATCCTCTATTAATGCAGTGGTATCCTGTGCTGCCTGCTGGCTGCGCCCTGCAAGAGAGCGAACCTCCTCGGCAACTACGGCAAAGCCCTTGCCATGCTCTCCTGCACGGGCTGCCTCTACGGCTGCGTTAAGCGCAAGTATATTTGTTTGAAAGGCAATATCATCTATAACCTTAATGATTTTTGAAATACTGTTGGAGGCTTCCTTAATATCGTCCATAGAGTGAAGCATTTTTATCATTTCGTTGTTACCGTTTTTAGCACCTTGGGAGGATTTCATGGAAAGCTCGTTAGCAGTTTTGGATTCCTGAGCGGTTTTGCGCGTTTGCTCATTTATAGTCAAAATGTTGGCGTTTAGCTCCTCTATAGAGCCAGCTTGTGAGCTTGCTCCGTTAGCCAAATCCATAGAGTATTCAGAAATCTTTCTTGCTCCATCAAGTACATATTGGGAGGATGTCTTAATTTCTGCAATGGTATTTCGTAAGGTTTGAGAAATATTGTTTATAGAATTTTTTATTAAGCCAAACTGACCCACATAATCCCTGGATATTTCTTTACTTAAGTCACCTTGAGCCATATTGCCTAGTATTTCAGTTATTTCATTTATATAGGAGCCGATGGATGCAATCATTTCTCTTAAGGAGTTAGCCATTACGTCAAAGCTGCCCTTGTAAGATTCACTAACAGAAATATCAAAATTACCCTTAGAAAGCTCGGACAATATGCAGTTTGCCTCATGAATAGGTGTATTTACTGCTTGGAGAAGGTTGTTTAAGCCATCTGTAAGCTTTTTCCAGTCACCCTTATACATGTTAGTATCAACCCTAGCTTCCAGCTTTCCGTCAATGGCATGGTTAATCAGTCGAGAAATATCCGAGCTAACCGACTTAAGGTTATTGTTAAGGGTATCAAACATTTCGTTTGCCAAAGCCTTTTTACCCGGGTATTGCTTAAGGGTTACGTTAAAGTTGCCGTTGCCAAATTCTCCGTAAGCGTTAAGTATAGTAGTTATTTCTTCTATATAGTCCCCAATTATTCCGTTTATTGCAGTTACGGCTTCATTGTATTCCCCGTGAAATTCATCTGGGTTTATCCTAGCATCAATATCTCCTGCACGCAGGCTATCTGATACATTGTAAATTTGCTTTATTAGCAGCAAAATTGTATCTCTTAGGGTAATAAAGGCTTCTACAAGATTACCTATTTCGTCATTACTTGATACCCTTAGATTTACGTTAAAGTTACCTTTTGAAATTTCTCCGGCAGCATTTTGTACCTCTTTAATAGGAAGTAACGAGCGCTGTATTATGTAGAAGGTTAGAAGGGCAAGTACAATCAAGGATAAAATACTTGTCACTAAAACAATAAGCACCTGTCTTCGTGCTGGAATATCCAGCTCGCTTTTTAAAACGCTTGTTACATTAATCCACACAGTCTTAGATGTACCTACATAAAAAGGAACACAAGCTCTATAATACTTTGTACCGTTTGTGGATACATCAGAAAAAAACTTTGGCTGTACATTCTTGCCTACGTCAAGAATAAGGTTTGGATTAGTGCTTGAGGTGCTCTCAGTAAATTTTTTGCCTATTGTATCGGGGTTTGCAGAGTTTATGATAAAGGTTTGGTGTCCGCATATTATAGCGTTAGCAAAGCTTTCATAGCCTCCTGTATTATAAGCGGCGGAGTTTAGCAAGACCGTATCTATATCTGAGCCAATAATACCCAAAATATTGTTATTGTTATCAAAAATAGGTTGCAATACGGAAATAACCAGATATTCCTTGCCGTCAATAGTCTTTTTATAGGGGTCAATTATTGCAAAATTCTTGGCAGTCTCTACAGATGCATAGTGTTGCTCCTTTAAAAATACGGTCTGATTTTCGGCTGAATCTATAGTGCTGTTTGTCGCATATACTGTAAACCCGTTTGGGGCAGATGGGTCTTTACTAGATATGTAAAATAAGCTAACAATATCTGGTTCTCCTTTTTTTGTTTCCTTTATAAGAGTTTTTAGATTGTCAACTCTATCCTCCGGGGGGCCTTCCTCAATAATTTTAATTGAGCTAGAAAGTACAGACTGCTTACTCACAGAAGACTGCATAAATTCACTTGCAGTTTTAGCATTGCCTTCAGCCAAAATCAGCAGCTCTTGCCTTTGAAGCTTATGAATCATTGCTTTAGTAGTAAAAGCAATGATAGTGGTCAGTGCAGCAAAGGAAATCACAATTCCAATAACTACATAAGTGGTAAGCTTCGTGGCGAGCTTATTTTGTTTACCTTTCTTAGACATAATAATTACCTCCAAACAAATTAACTAAAACAACAAGGCAATGAATCAACTAAAACGAAAAAGAGGATTGATTAAAAACGGCGAAAAAGCCTCCGGCAAAAGAGGCTTTTATGCTAGAGGGTTTGGGGGAGTGCAGCTCAACCAATGACTTTATTGTCCAAAGTATTTTTTTGCGTTGTTAAAACAAATATCACTTATAAGCTCTCCAGCAAATTCAATATCAGCCAAATACTCTCCATTATCAATCCAGCCGCCAATAAGATTACACAAAATTCGTCTGAAATATTCATGTCTAGGGTAAGAAAGGAAGCTTCTTGAGTCAGTAAGCATACCGATAAATTTACCCAAAACTCCAAGGTTGCCTAAATCTTTCATTTGCTGAGTCATACCGTCAATGTGATCGTTGAACCACCAAGCTGTGCCAAACTGCACCAAGGAAACATCACCTGCAGACTGGAAGCAGCCCATTAACGTACCAAGTACAAAATTGTCCTTAGGATTAATTGTAAAGAGCACAGTCTTAGGTAACGAACCCTTTAGGTTAATGGAATCCAAAAGCTTAGCAAGGTTAGCAGCCATAGGATAATCGGCAACAGCATCATAGCCGGTATCGGGCCCCATTTTTTCAAACATGCTTGTATTATTGTTCCTTATAACTCCCATGTGAAGCTCCATTACCCAGCCACGCTTGTGGTATTGTGCGGCAAAGAATTGGAGAAGGGCAGTTTTGTATTTTTCAGCTTCCAACGGAGTAGAGGGGATACCCATTAATGCGTTTGAGAATATGTTGCTAAGCTCTTTTTCCGAGGCAGTGGCGAAAGGCACCCAAGCCAAGGCGTGGTCTGAGGCTTTACAGCCGTGGCTGTCAAAAAAGTCAATTCTTTGTTCAAGCGCTTTAAGAAGGTCGGTGTATGTAGAAATTTTAATAGAGGCAGCGCTAGACAAAGCCGTAATATATTCTCTAAAGCCAGGCAGGTCAATATTTAACGCTTTGTCCGGACGGAAGGCAGGCAAAACCTTTACAGGGAAGCTATCATCATCTCTTAGCTTTGCGTGATATTCCAATGTATCGGCAGGGTCGTCAGTAGTGAAGATTATTTCAACATTAGATTTTTTTATAAGCTCTCTAACCTTAAAATCATCTTGAGCGAGCTTTTCGTTTGCCTTCTCAAAAATGAGAGAGGCATTTTTTTCATTTATAGGCTCATAAATGTCAAAATACCTCTGCAGCTCCAAATGCGCCCAGTGATAAACAGGGTTGCCGGGCGCAGACTGAACAGCATTAGCAAAGGAGTAAAATTTCTCAAAGTCGGTTGCATCACCTGTGATAAATTTTTCTTCAATACCAAAGGAACGCATAAGCCGCCATTTGTAATGGTCGCCGCCAAGCCAAGCCTCTGTTATACTTTTAAAGCTTTTATTTTCATATATTTCCTTTGGATTCAAATGGCAATGAAAATCAAAAATAGGAGCTTTATCGGCATAGTCAAAGAATAGCTTCCGAGCTGTTTCTCCCTTTAACAGAAAATTCTTATCCATATTGTGTTCCCCCAATACTATATTTAATGTAATAATACTCCAGCTTTTGCAAAAAAACAATATATATTCATTGAATTATTCAAAAAAATATTATAAAATTATTTCTGAAAAAAATAATTGTGGAGGAATAAAAATGAACGTAGCAAGCTTTACTATCGACCATGATAGGCTGTTGAGAGGACTATACGTTTCTCGTAAGGATAATGTTAACGGAAATATTTTAACTACTTTTGACATAAGAATAAAAAGGCCAAACATTGAGCCTCCTATTGATATGCCGGCTTTGCATAGTCTGGAGCATTTGATGGCAGTATATTTACGTGATGAAGCACTGTGCGACATTGCAGAGGAGTTTATTTATATTGGGCCTATGGGCTGTAGAACTGGTATGTACATTGTAATAAAGGGCGACGTCTCGCCGGAACAGTTTTTACCTCATCTTCAAAAATGCTTTAAATATATGATGGAGTTTGAGGGAACAATACCTGCAACAACCTCCGCGGAGTGCGGTAACTATCTTGAGCACAACCTAACCATACTTAAATATGAAAGCAAGCGTTATTATGAAGAAGTCCTTTTAAATATGAAGGACGAGAATATGATTTACCCAGGAAAATAATAAGCTTAAGCGGTGATTTTATGGAGCATGATAGCCCAAAAAGAAAATTCAAGATTAAAGCATCTGACCCAAGGCTTTATTCTAAAATTCACACCAACATAGACGAATTTTCTGATACTATATTTTGGCAGATTAGATTTAACCTTCCTCTGGACGAGTCCACTGTTTCCGAAAAAACCATGGGTGTTACAGATGTTCATGGGTATATCATGAGGACGGACATCTCTTACGACGCCAGCAAAAATATGATTATCATTACACCCTTGGATACATACGAGGAGAATATTTTTTACTTGCTTAATATTTCTAAGCGGGTTAAATCTAAAAGCGGCTCAAAACTTAAATCGAAAATCCATATTCTATTTAAGCTTTATAATAACCAAATATCCGAATACAAGGTTTTGAAAAGCAACGTAATTGTACCCGAGCCAAAGCCTAGGCCGAAAAACTATGACCAAATTATTTCTAAGGCAAAGGTTTACAGCTTTGACAGCTTTAATAATGATAAGATTTTTCGAGATAAGTTACCCTATGCGCCTATTGGGCTTAATCTTTTTATTTCGGTGCTTGGAATAATTATGCTTGCCTCTAATTTCTATATAGAAAATACTTGGCTTTTTATTGGAAGCATGGGGGTTCTTTTTCTTGGTACGCTGCATATTATTTTTCAGTCGTTTAAAAAGGAGCTTCGTTCTAGGGTTTCTTATAATTTGGGTGTTATCAGGTTCAACAAAGGAAATTTCGCTAAAGCAAAGAAATACTTTCAAAAAGCACTAATATTGGATGATCTTAACGAAATGGCAGAGTATGCCAACTTCAAGGTATCCATTTATAACTAAAGTAGCAAGGTTTTGGGGGGCGGTACTCTCCAAAATCTCCTAGCTTAGCATTAGGGATTGATTAAATGACGGAGCAAGCAAGTTTAAAAAAATTTACCCATCTTCATGTGCATACGGAATACAGCCTTCTTGACGGCTCCGCCAAAATCAAGGAGCTTGTTTCCCGTGCAAAGGAGCTGGGAATGGAAAGTGTTGCAATCACTGACCATGGGGTTATGTTCGGGGTCATCGACTTATATAAGGAAGCAAAGGCCAACGGCATAAAGCCCATTATTGGCTGTGAGGTTTATGTGGCCTCCGGCTCTCGGCACAATAAGGAAAACAGCAAAAGCAATTTTTACTACCATCTTGTGCTTCTGGCGGAAAATAATAAAGGCTATGAAAATTTGGTTAAGCTTGTCTCTTTTGGCTTTACGGAAGGATTTTATTATAAGCCGAGAATAGACATAGAGCTTTTGGAGCAATACAGCGAGGGTCTGATTGCATTAAGTGCTTGCTTAGCCGGGCCAGTAGCCAGAAATATTTTGAACGTCTCATATGAGAGGGCAAAGCAAGAAGCCTTGATGTACAACAATATCTTCGGACAAGGGAATTTTTTCCTAGAGATACAAGACCATGGGGAGCAGAGCCAGGAATACAAGGAGCAAATGCTCGTTAACAATCAGATTTTAAAGCTTCACAAGGAAACTGGTATTCCACTGGTTGCTACAAACGACTGCCATTACATTTCTTATGAGGACGCAAAACCCCATGAGCTTTTACTTTGTATTCAAACGGGCAAGAACATAAACGACGAGGACAGAATGGTTTACTCCGGGGAGCAGTATTATTTTAAATCTCAGGAGGAAATGGCTGAGCTGTTTGCTTACGAGCCGTCGGCTATAGAAAATACTTGGCGTATTGCAGAACGGTGCAACGTTGAATTTAAGTTTAACGAATACAAGCTTCCAAAATTTGCGTTGCCTCCGGGAGAAGGGGAGCCGTTTGCTTATTTGCAACGGCTGTGCTTTGAGGGGCTTCGCACAAAATATAAGGAAAAATCCCAAGAGCTTGAAGGCCGGCTTGAGTATGAGCTTGGCGTGATCAAGGAAATGGGGTTTGTGGATTACTTCCTTATTACATGGGATTTTATAAAGTACGCCAAGGACAATAACATAATAGTAGGGCCGGGAAGAGGATCCGCCGCCGGAAGCCTTGTGGCTTACTGCCTGTCCATTACCAATATAGACCCCATAAAATATAATCTTCTGTTTGAACGCTTTCTTAATCCCGAGCGTATTTCTATGCCGGATATAGACATTGACTTTTGCTATGAGCGGCGGCAGGAGGTTATAGATTATGTTATCCAAAAATATGGCAAAGACCATGTGGCGCAAATCATCACCTTTGGAACAATGGCGGCAAGGGCTGCCATACGGGATGTTGGTCGAGCGCTAAGTATGCCTTATGCCGACGTGGACAGAATCGCTAAAATGGTGCCTTTTGCCATCGGCATTACAATAAAGTCCGCTATGGAAATGAACCCGGAGCTTATGAAGGCATACGAAACAGAGGAGGATACCAGCCATCTCTTAAACATGGCTATGCGTTTGGAGGGGCTGCCTCGCCATTCCTCTACTCACGCTGCCGGAGTGGTTATATGTGACAAGCCGGTAATAGAGCATGTACCCCTTAACCAAAATGACGGCGTAATAACAACCCAGTTTACAATGAACACCCTTGAGGAGCTTGGGCTGCTTAAAATGGACTTTCTTGGGCTTCGTACATTGACGGTAATCCAAAATGCACTTTTGGAGGTTAAGCGTAACCAAGGCGTTGACATAGATTTTGACAATATTGGCTTTGACGACAAGCATGTGTATGAGCTTATTTCCCAGGCGAAAACAGAAGGTGTGTTCCAGCTGGAAAGCACGGGCATGAAAAGCTTTTTAAAGGAGCTTATGCCGGAGCGGTTTGAGGATATAATTGCCGGCATATCTCTTTATCGCCCGGGACCAATGGATTTTATTCCCAAGTATGTTAACGGCAAGCGAAATCCTTCTTCTATAAAATACATTATCCCACAGCTTGAACCTATTTTAAGCTCAACCTACGGCTGTATCGTATACCAAGAGCAGGTTATGCAAATAGTTAGGGAGTTGGCTGGGTATTCTCTCGGGCGGAGCGACCTTGTAAGAAGGGCAATGTCCAAGAAAAAGGCATCTGTCATGGAGCAGGAGCGGAAGAATTTCGTTTTCGGGCTGGGTGAGGACGTGCCCGGGTGTGTAAAAAACGGTATACCCCAAGCTGCGGCGGAGCAAATCTTTGACGAAATGAGCGACTTTGCCAAATACGCCTTTAACAAGTCCCACGCGGCGGCATATGCCGTAATCGGCTATCAAACCGCTTGGCTTAAGGTGTATTATCCAACGGAATTTATGGCGGCGTTGCTAACCTCCGTTATGGTTTTTTCGGAAAAGGTGTCAGAATATATTTATGAATGCAGAAAAATGAACATAAACGTCCTACCTCCGGATATAAACGAGGGGCAACGACATTTTAGCGTAAACTGTAAAAATATACGCTTTGGGTTGCTGGCCATAAAAAATGTAGGGCAAGGACCTATTAACGCAATCGTAGCCGAGAGAGAAGAAAATGGTCGGTTTACCTCCTTAACCGATTTTATTACAAGAATCAGTGGCAGAGAGGGTGCAGACTCCAAGGGTAAGGACTTAAACAAGCGTCTTATTGAAAGCTTGATTAAGGCAGGAGCCTTTGACTCATTGGACGGAAAGCGCTCCCAATATTTTGCGGTATACAAAAGCCTTCTTAACGGTATAGCCGGAAATAAGAAAAAAAATATTGACGGACAGCTAAGCCTTTTTGAATTTGAGGATAACGAGCCTACCTTCGAGGACGACTTGCCGGAAATTCCGGAGTATAGCAAAAAGGACAGATTGGCTTTTGAAAAAGAGGTACTTGGGATTTATGTAAGCGGACACCCATTTTCCGAGTATGAGGAAAAGCTGGCGCCTTTTATTACAAACACAGGACTTGATTTTATCCAAAGCGAGCACCCCACTTTAAAGGATAACCAAAATGTTTCTGTTGCCGGTATGATTATTGGAAAAACTATAAAATATACTAAGAACAACAATCCTATGGCATTTTTGACTCTTGAGGACTTATACGGCTCCTTTGAAATTGTGGTTTTCCCTAATATTTATGAAAAATATTTAGGAAGGTTAAGTGAAGAGCAGGTAATTTTGGTAGAAGGTAAGGTAAGCGTTAAGGAAGAAGAGGCTTCTAAGGTTATTGCAAACAGCATTGCCTTATACGAGGAGCTTAGGCAAAAGCTTTGGATAAAAATTCCAAAAGGGCAAAATACTTCACTTAATGATATTACAAGCATTTTACAAAAATTTCATGGAAAGACCTCTGTTACCGTATATGATGAGAACAAAAACACCAAAAGCAGGATAAAGGAAGCCTTTTGGGTAAGCATCAACGAAAGCTTGCTTTCAGAACTTAAGGAATTGGTTGGGGCAGACTCGGTAATACTAAAGTAACTTTCGATACACAGACTAGAAAATAACTATACAATTCGGAAAATATTGCTTAAATTCTTATGAAGATTTCTTGATATTTTTCGGAACTACTCAAATTGATGAAAAGAAGGGATAAATTTTGGACACAAAGAAGAAGCAAAAAAAGATAGGTGTACTTACAAGCGGCGGCGATGCACCGGGAATGAACGCCGCTATTAGAGCAATTACTAGAACAGCTGTTTTTAACGGCATTAAGGTGCTTGGTATAAGACGTGGCTACGAGGGATTGCTTACTGCTGATATTGAGGACTTAACCCCTCGTTCCGTTTCAGATACCATTAACAGAGGCGGTACAATTCTTCGTACTGCCAGATGCCATGAAATGATGACAAAAGAAGGTCAGGAAAAGGCGGCGCAGGTTTGTAAGATTTTAGGGCTGGACGCCTTGGTTGTAATCGGCGGCGACGGCTCTTTAACAGGCGGACTGGAGCTTTCTCGCCTAGGGGTTAATGTTATCGGTATCCCTGGAACAATCGACCTTGACCTGCCATGCTCAGACTATACCATCGGCTTTGATACTGCGGTTAATACAGCTATGGAGGCTGTCAACAAAATCCGTGATACCTCCAGCTCCCATGAGCGCTGCTCCATTGTTGAGGTTATGGGCAGAAATTGCGGACAGATTGCGCTTTGGAGTTCTGTATCCGGCGGCGCAGAGGAGGTTTTGATTCCCGAATCTGATGATGTTAATATTGAATCGGTAATTAATCAAATTATCGAAAACCGCTCCAAAGGCAAAAATCATAACCTTATTGTAGTAGCCGAAGGGGTAGGGGGGAGCGACAAGCTAGCCAAGGAGATTCAAAAAATTACCGGCATTGAAACAAGAGCCACAATACTAGGATATTTACAGCGTGGCGGCTCACCAACAGCCTTAGATAGGATGCACGCCTCCGTTATGGGATATAAGGCTATTGAATTCTTTCTTGAAGGCAAGCAAAATCTTATTGTAATTTACAAAAGCGGAAAATATACCAGCATTGACCTAGAGGAAGGCTTGAAAATGAAACATGACCCAGATACCGATAAGGAAATATATAATATTATTAAGGTTTTGGCTATTTAATAGCCGTTTGGAGGGTTAAATTTGAGAAAAACAAAAATCGTAGCCACTTTAGGTCCTGCTAGTGACGATGTGGAAATTATTAAGAAGCTGATTAAAAACGGATTGGATTGTGCAAGAATAAATTTTTCCCACGG
>CAYWBF010000047.1:0-11770 GCA_964456085.1 uncultured Eubacteriales bacterium | reverse complement strand
CCCCTATCCACCCTTTTCAAAAAAGCCCAATATAAAGACGTGGCAAACTTTAGGTTTGCGGTTTTTGATAAAAAGTTTTGAGGGGGGTGTGGGGGGAACTTTTTCCAAAAGCTACCCCCACGGTCTTATTCCCTTGTTTTTGGATTTAAGGTTTCATTAATGGCTGTTCCAAGTAGGTTGAAGGCTACAACGTATATTGTTATGAATGCACTTGGCGCTAGCCACCACCAGTAAGGGTTGGGGATTTTTATAACGGCGCTGGAATCCCATGCTTTTTTTAGAATGGTACCCCATGACCATACGGAAGGGTCACCTAGTCCTAAAAAGCTTAACCCCGATTCGGAGATAACGGCTGTTGCCATTATTAGAGTGATGTTAACTAGGATAGGGCCTATTACGTTAAGGAGAATGTGCTTGAACAGTACCACATAGCTTGGTATGCCTAGGCATTTTGCGGCTTCTATGTACTGCATCTCGGAAATTCGTAAAGTGGCATTTCTTGTAACGCGAGCAAGTGACGGCCAGGCGAAAATACCAATAACCACCGCTACTCTGGAAATAGATGAGCCTAAAATAGCAGCTATAACAATCATTAGGGGCAGCATGGGCAGTGTTAGGAAAATATCGATAACGGAGTCAATGAGGGAACCTAGTGCGCCTTTCATGTATCCTGATATTAAGCCAAGGGGTATTCCTATTAGTGAAGCAACCGCTACGGCGATTACAGAAACAAGTAAGGAGGTTCTTGCTCCCCAAACTACCTCGCCAAATACGTTAAGCCCAAGACTGTCTGTGCCGAAGGGAAATTGGGAGGAAGGTGCTGTAAGAATGGCTGAGCCATAGCCTGTGGGATATTCCACTATTTGCGGCGCAAACACACCGAGGATAATAATAATCAATACAATTATAAACCCAAACATGCCAGCCTTGTTTTTTATAAAGGAACCTAAAAAGGTTTTTTCTTTTCTCATGTCAACCTCCCAATTTAATGCGTGGGTCAAGCCATGCAACAACCAAGTCTGTTAGGATATTCATAATAACAACGCTTATTGCAAGAACTAAGAATGCGCCCTGTAATACAGGATAGTCCAGTGCGCTTACGGACTCGTATATTAAACGTCCAACTCCCGGCCAGGAGAAAATGGTTTCTGTCATAACGGCACCGCCTACCATGGAGCCGATAAGGATACCTGTAACGGTAACGGTAGGAATTAAGGCGTTTTTAACGGCGTGGTCATTGACTACACGGTTTTCGTTTAAGCCCTTGGAATATGCCGTTCTTATATAGTCCTCTTTTAGAACCTCAACCATGGAGTTTCTTGTGTATAGCACAGTGCTTGCCATATTTATTACAACCAGCGCCGCCGCTGGAAGAATGGCGTGTTTTAAAACATCAATGATGTAAGCCATGCCCGTTGCCGGGGGCGGTGTGTAAGCTCCACCTGTGGGTAGCCACTTTAATAGGTAGGAAAACAAATACAATAGTCCAAAGGACAAGAACGGAATGAAGGCTGAAACACCAAAGGTAACAAGTGCGCTTATGGTCTTGTCCCAGTAGCTCCCCTTCTTTCGTGCGGCAAAAACTCCAATGAGCACCCCAAATATGAAGGTAATCAATACTACTATGAATAGCAACAGTAGCGTCCATGGCAGTCTTTGCATGAGCACATCACTTACAGGAAGTCGTGAGCGGAAGGATAATCCCAAGTCCCCTGTAAATATGCCTTTAATATAAATAAAGTATTGTTCAAACAATGGCTTGTCCAAGCCGTAGGCTTTGATTAAAGCTTCCTTAACCTCAGGCCCAAGCTTTGGGTCAACCATTAGCGAAGCCGGGTCTGATGGCATAAGGCGAATAATGAAAAAGGTTATGGTTATGGAAAACAGTAGGGTAACAAAGCCCTTTAGAATTCTTTTGGCAAGGTACATTATTTCTCCGCCCCCTTTTCATTCTTGCTCTTTACAAAATGACATCTTACAAAATGCCCGTCGGCAACCTCTTTAAGCTGTGGTACTTCCTTACAGCATATTTCCTTTGCTTTAAAGCATCTAGTGTTGAATCTACAGCCAGAGGGAGGATTAATTGGACTTGGTATGTCGCCCTCCAAAATAATGCGCTCTGTTTTTATGTCTGTCCTTGGCTCTAGGATGGCCGACATCAGCGCTACGGTGTAGGGGTGAAGAGGGGACTCAAACAATAGCTTTGTTTCTGCCATTTCCACTACCTCACCTAAATACATTACAAGTATTCTGTCGCTTATATATTTTACAACGGCTAAATCATGGCCGATAAAAACGTAGGTTAGATTAAAACGTTTCTTTAGGCTGTTGAAAACGTTTAATATTTGTGCCTGAACGGACACGTCCAGCGCCGAAACGGATTCATCGCAAAATAATATTTTGGGATTAACCGCAAGTGCTCTGGCTATACCTATTCTCTGGCGCTGTCCCCCTGAGAATTCGTGTGGGAATCTGTGGTACATTTCTGCTGATAGCCCTACAAGCTCCAGAAGCTCTACGGCACGTTTTTTTGCCTCTTGGCGAGTGCTTACCTTTTTATTGGTAAGAATTGGTTCAAGAATGGCTTCCCCTACCTTAATTTTCGGGTTAAGGGAAGCGTAAGGGTCTTGAAATACCATTTGCAGCTCGCTTCTGTATTTTTTAACGTCACCCTTAAAGCCGGTTATGTCGTTGCCCTCGTAAAAGACTTTGCCGTCTGTAACAGGCAGCAGCCCTAGTATAACCCTCGCCAGAGTAGACTTGCCCGAGCCGGACTCGCCAACTATGCCCAGCGTTTCATTTTTCATAAGAGAAAAGGACACGTCGTCTACGGCATGAACATACCTTTTTTTGCCAAACAGTGTACTTGACTTAACATCAAAGTGCTTGGTTAAATTTTTAACCTCTAAAATTTGCTCCACATTATCACCACCCATTAATTAAATTCAAGCCAACATTGCACAACGTGATTGTCGGCTACGTTTCTTAGAGGGGGAACCTCCTTTGAGCATTGGGACATACAGCTTTCGCACCTTGGGGCAAATCTGCATCCCTTCTCAAAGTTAAATATCGTAGGCACCGCACCAGGAATGGTGTGCAGCTCATCCCCTTCGTAATCCAGCGTAGGTATGGAGGACATAAGTCCTTTTGTGTATGGGTGCTTACAGTTATTAAATATGTTGTGCACAGAGCCTTGCTCTACAATGCGCCCTGCGTACATTACGATAACGTCATCGCAGGTATCGGCTACTACCCCAAGGTTGTGGGTGGTAAGCATGAGAGAGCCGCTCTTTTTTATTTTTTTCATAAGCTCAAGTATTTGAGCTTGGATTGTAACGTCCAACGCCGTTGTAGGCTCGTCGGCTATAAGAATGGTAGGATGTGACACTATAGCAATGGCAATCATAACCCTTTGGCGCATTCCCCCGGAAAACTGGTGGGGGTACTGCTTAAGGCGTGCCGCCGGGTTTGGAATACCAACCAGGTCAAGCACCTCAATTACCCTCTGCCTAATTTCGGCTTTGGACATTTTTGGGTTATGCACCGCCAGAACCTCACTGATTTGGAACTCAATAGTCTTAACGGGGTTAAGAGAGGTCATAGGCTCCTGAAAAATCATAGTTATTTCACGCCCACGCAAATCCTGCATTTCCTTTTCGGTTTTAGCAAGAAGGTTTTCTCCCTTGTAAAGAATTTCCCCGCCCTGTACAACCATAGAGGGAGGTAACAGCCTAATTAATGACAAACTCGTCATGCTTTTGCCACAGCCTGATTCTCCAACCACGCCAATGGCACTTCCTTCGTTTAAGGTAAACGAAATATTGTCAATTAAGTTATAAACCATTCCATCATCATTTCTTATGCCCAGGCTAAAATTCTTGTACTCCACAATTGCCGGCATATAACTCCCTCCCCAAATAATTAAATTTTCTACAAAAAAATATTTATTTTTTTATATTGTGAAACATTATAATACCCTCGCAACATTTTTGCAACATTCAATTGAGATTTGCAAAAATAATTATTCAATAAAAATAGGATTTTTTCAACGACAATTTCTGGCATTTTTTTGTCACACACTAAAAAAGACGCTAAAAAGGCAATAAAAAACAAGCTTCTTATTCTGTATAAGCTTGTTTTTTATTGCCTTTTTAGCGTCTTGAAAATATTACATATTATGCTATAATTTTACTAACTACATAAGCAGGGTGCTGACAGTTGCTAACCCCGAAAGGGGGTGGCTCTATGACTCCATTTGAAATTATAATGGTTACATTAGCATTTATAACGTTAACTGTGAAGCTCGTATAAGTTTTTCTAAAAAAATAACCGACCCTGCTCCCAAGTTGTGGACGGTTATAACCTATCATAATTTTGGTTAGCCAAAGCACCTTGCAAAGTAGCCATAGAAAGGGAGCGGTACCAACGTTCCCTTTTTATTTTACTCATATTATACTGTATATATACAAATTTTTCAATAGTTATATTTTTATGTAAAAATGTTTTCCAGCAGTTTACTAGATGGATTTAAGCGGCTCCACGGTAATTATATCCACCTCAGCCATGGCAATTTTTTCAAGCTGTTCCTTATTTGCCCTAGTGTCAGTGATAAGGGTTGTTATATTGTCGATAGAGGCAGAGTGAAAATTACTATCCTTACCTACCTTTGAGCTGTCCGCCAAAATAATTTTCAGACCAGTGACTCGGTCAAGCATAGCCTCGTTTACAGGAGCCTCCTGCATAATAGCCGTAGTTACCCCACCCTGTGCGGATATTCCGTTCACCCCCAAGAAGCTTTTGTTAGCCGTCACCAAATTCAAATTGTTAAGCGCAAACTCCCCCACCATAGACTCCTTAGGAAAACGAAGCTCACCTCCAGTAAGCACCACTGACACAAGTGGGTCACATTCAGAAAACATAGCCTTGCCGTTATTTGTTATGACAGTAACTCGTTTATTTTTAATATATTTAAGCATTAGCAAAGCAGTAGAGCTAGTATTTATGAAAATGGTGTCCTCGTTTTCAACAAGCTCTGCTGCTTTTTTTGCTATTGCATGTTTGGAGAGCGATATATTAAAGGCCGCCGGCAGTCTGGCGTTATCCTTAATCAGAGCTGCCCCTCCATAAAACCGTTCAATTATTTTCTTCTCCTCAAAATAGTCAAGATCACGTCTTATTGTTAATGCTGACACATTTAGAAGCTCTGCAAGCTTATCGACTCTCACTACTTCAAATTTTAATAAGCAGTCATAAATCTTATTACGCCTATTTTCTACAATTGTCCGTTCATTTTTCATTAATATCCCCTCCCCATAATTGCCTTTATTATATAAAAGCAACGCCACACTATTGCGGCGAATGTCACAAAGCATTCTCACTTATCTTGTGGCATTTCATTGATACTATTATAGCTCTAAATACATTAATTTTTCAATGGTTTTTATCAACAATTTTATTAGTGATTGTTTTGAACCATATTATCAATACATATAGTAACAAGGCGCGCTTTTTGATACAATAATTTTTGGACAGTATATATTTCTTATTACTTCACAACAGGTTTTAGTGTAATATATGCACGAAATAAATTAATAAAGTCGATGTCAGTATGTTTTATGGTTGTTTTGTATTTTAATTTGGTTTTTTGTTTCTTTATTCCGATGGATTAAAGGATGTATTTTTATGAGCAAAATTCATAGTATTTAAAAATCATTTTAGGTTTGTTTATCCTTATATAGTACTAAATGATAAAATATCTTTGACTGCAATTATGTTATTACTGTGGCATCATCTTGATTTAAGATTTTACTCTTAAAATTGCTAAATTTCTGATAAATCCATTCGTGCTAATTTTTATGTATTTTAATACAGTTGAACACAATCAACGCAACTTCACCAATTTGCCACAAAATTAATGCCATTTATGTCATCAAAGTAATAAAGTCTTGGTGGAGCTACAACTCCCTCAAGACCCCTAACATAACAAATTATAAACTATAATATTTTATTTTTCTCTTTTTCGAGTTATAATAAGAAAAAATTCAGAATTGCTATTAATTCTATAAAATTAAAAAGGAGAGTTAAATGGAGACTAACATAAAAATGATTTTCTTTGATTTAGACGGAACACTTTTAAGCAGAAACCAACAAATGTCCGAGGCAACCATAAAAGCGCTGGAGGAAGTCCGAGGTAGGGGCATAAAAATAACCTTATGCACAGGGCGAATGCCTGCTATGCTTAAGGTTTTTGTGAGCCAGCTAAAGCTGGATATACCATATGCAGCCTGTAATGGCAGTATAATTATAGACCCATTAACCGACAATATAATATACAAGTGCCCCATAGAAAAAAAACTAGCAATTGATTTTATAAACTACTGCTATGAAAACAATCTGGATTTTACAGCACTGGCGCTGGAAAAATGTTATTTCTTAAAGGAGAAGGAGCGCATTAAACGCTTCAGAGGCTACAACGCCCTTGCAGAAAGCTTAGGGCAACCATTGTTTAATTACGAAATCATAAACGATAATCCCTTACCTAACTTTGAAAATATAGACGTATTTAAAATCGCCATAAGCGAGGAAATGCCAGGGGAAAATAACAAAGCTATAGAGTATTTAAAAACCTTGGGTAACGTATCATATTCTTACTCTGGATTAGGCTTGCTTGAAGCATATTCTCCTAAAATCAGCAAGGGCACAGGAGTAACACAAATAGCAAAGCAGTTCGGCTTAGAGCCGTCTCAAGTTTGCGTTTTCGGGGATTATGAAAATGACTTAAGTATGTTTAATGTAGCACGAATTTCCGTGGCTATGGGCAATAGCATTGAGGAGGTTAAAAAAGCCTCAACCTTTATTACTTTGCCAAACTATGAAGATGGTGTTGCGTACGCTGTAAATAAATTATTTTTAGATTAGAGCAATTTAACAAAAAAGCCTTGGCACATTTAAAATGCGCCAAGGCTTTTATTATTTTTTAAACTTATTTTATTCGTAGGAAACTGTGAAATTTCCGTCAGCTTCGATTACAAGCTTTCCGCCTAAAATATCAGTAACAAAGGAAGCAGGAACATAGATGTAGTCGTCTTGGTTAATAGGCTCACATTCTAATTCAACCTTCTCGCCCTTTGCGTTAGTGTATTCATTAACACCAACAGTAACTGAAGTTACTAAATTGTCTTTTTTGATTGTAACTGTCTTAGTAGCACCGTCATAAGCTAAAGTAAAACCATAGTTAGCAGTTGCAGCTCTTAAAGGAATCATGATGATTTCATCAGATTCTTCAGCAGCTTCTTCTTCAGTAGCTACTTCTTCTTCTGGCTTAGCAGCGGCTTCCTTAGCAGCCTTTTCGTCTGCTACTGCCTTGTCATAAGCTTCCTTAGTCATTTCAACTTTGTTTGTCTTGTTGATATAATAAACTTCTGGGAAATCCTTAGGTAGGTTGGTTATAGTAGCGTTAACAAGGTTAACGTTTACTGTAACTGCTGCATATTCGCTTTCGTCCTTATCATCTGTTGTGTAAGAAACCTTGAATTGATTGTTTACTGCAGTAAGAGAATTATTAACTACATTAAAGTGTTGTTTCCAAACCTTGTCATAAATCTTTTTGTTTAATGCATCCATGCCATCCACTTGTGGGTAAACGCCTAGGTAGTTCTGTTTGTCGTCGTAGTAAGACTTATCGGTTATTTTAAGCGTAGCTGCAAAAACTGATGCTGTAGAACCGATTATAATTGTTGCGATTGTTGCTAGTGTTACAAAAAATTTTGCTCTTTTCATGATATCCCTCCTGATTTTTTTTGATTAGAGCTAATGCTTTTAGGATTTCTCCTCTTCATACTATTATTACCACGATATTTATTAAAAAGCAATAACAAATTTATTACAATTTTGTTTATATACTCATTATTAAGAATAATAAGTATTGTAACACAAAAGCGCTCAATAAATATGCATTGCTTAAGAGATAAGACGAAAGTATTACAGCTTTAATAAGACATCTTGAACCAGCGAGAGCATGAAAGTAGAAAGCTCCGTATTTATTATTTCTGTATTATATAATAGTATGCGAGGTTCATTATACCTTTTTATTGTCATTTTGTATAGAGTAAATTCTGAATATTTTTGAAATATTTTCAAAATAATTAATTATATTACAAAATTTTCTCTCCCACCCATTTAGCTTGGATTAACATGAACCATACAATGCTTCACCGTAGGAAATGTCTCCTCTATTTTATCATGCACCTCCTCAGAAATATTATGAGCATCAACCAAGCTAAGGGTGTTGCTTACTACAATCTCTGTGTCTACATATAGTCTGTTGGCGTGCATCCTTGTTTTTAATATATCTATGCCCACAACGCCCTCTACGCTTAAAATCGCCTCATGAATTTTGTCCACCACTTCTTTTTTTGCGGCGGTGTCTACCGTTTGGTTCACGCTTTCTATAAATATTTCATAGGAAACCTTTACGATAAAAAGGCAAATTATTACAGAAGCCAACGGGTCTAAAAGCTTAAACCCAAAAATAGCTCCCCCAATGCCTATTAAGCTGCCTATAGAGGAAAATGAGTCTGACCTGTGGTGCCAGGCGTCTGCCATCAAAGCAGAGCTGTTAATTTTTTCTGCCGCAGCCTTTGTGTACCAAAACATCCACTCCTTAACACCAATGGAAATTATAGCAGCGGCAAGAGCTATTGCTGAAGGCGCAGGTGCCTCCAAATATTCTCCGCTAATTATAAGCTTAACCCCCGAATACCCAATGGACAATGCTACCCCAAACAAAAACACTGACAACAGTGTTCCTGCTACAGCCTCAAACTTCTCGTGGCCGTACTGATGATTGGCGTCCGTTTCCTTGCCGGAGATTTTTACACCCATCATAACCACAAATGTGCTTAACACATCAGAAAGGCTGTGTACAGCATCGGAAATAAGGGCTGCACTGCTGCCGATAATTCCCACAACAAGCTTAATAGCAGAAAGTACGGCATTTAAAATAATAGTAACGATAGAAATTTTGTAGGCATAACGTGTTCTGTCAAAATTTTCATTTTTCATTATATAACATCCTTTAATTTTTTTACCCATGCCTCCGGAAAAACAGAGTTTATATAACAGCCGGTAGAAATTTCAAATCCGGCAAAATTATTTAGCCTTGGAATAATTTGAATAAAAAAATGAAAGCCGTCTCTAAGCTCAGGTGTTGCTTTACAGTTAAAGCAAATATTGTAATTAGAATTTGGCTTAATAGCAAATAGCGCTCTAAGATTAACCCAAAGATTTTCTGCTAAAGCGGCTAAATCAGCCTCGTCAAGCTCTCCTATGCTTGCTGCATGGCGAATAGGTACTATATTTACCGTACAAGAATACAGCGGTGCATAGGGCACTACAGAAAAGGAGCCTTCGTTTTCAAACACCGTTAGGCTTGGGTGCTGCTCTCTTAAGGTACAAATATAGCAGCCATTGTAGTCTGCCGCACTATCAAATATGGTTTGCTGCCTATAGGGCACAAAAGGCAGGGTTACTATCTGCCAATGAGAATGCTCAATGGAGGCTCCTGCGTCCGGCCCGTTGTTTTTAAAAACTTGTACATGCTTTACATTTTCCTTCATTTGAAAATAATTATACCTATCCTTTAAAGCAGATAATACGGAGGCAATTTTTTCCGGTGTATACTCATGAAGCTGTTGGTCATGGCGTATTGTATCAATAAGAACCTCATGATAGCCAAAACCCTCGGGACATTCCGGTACAACCGCCGGATACAGGTTTGGTATGGCTCGTATGGAGCCATCGGGACTGCGGTAGGAATCATTTGGTGTCATATGCATATTCTCCGGGCAAAAAGGGCAGTGTTCTGCACTTTTTGCCGGAGCAAACTGAGGCTTTTCAAAAAACTGGGGTCGTGAACTGCGTGATTCCGAAAGGGCTACCCATTCCTTTGAAAGATAGTCCTGCCTAAGCTCTGTTGTCATATTTTTCTCCTTAATTTACGGATTGATAAACCATTCGTTTAAATTTTTAAATATATTTCCGTTTAATGGCCGTTTTGGACCGTGGATAGTTTTGTCTGTCAACAAAACTGCTTTTCTAAACACAAGCCCTATACATGGAATATCCTCCACAAAAAGCTTTTGTATATCACTTAAAGCCGCCTTGAAGCTCTCGGGAGCAATAGAATTAGCCGCAAGCATAAGCAGAGCGTCCATTTTATCGCTTTTATAGCCAAAATAATTTTGGGCATATACTTGCGAGGAATGAAGGGCAAAGGTAATATCCGGTACAGGTGAAAGAGTAAATCCCCCAATAAAAATATCAAAGCTTCTTTCAGTAAGCAGCTCCATATACCTTTCAAAGGGCACCGTATTAATAACGGTTTTTATGCCTATATTCCCAAGGCTCTCCGATAAAATATCCGCTATCTTCCGTCTTTCCTCATTTTCCTCATTTACCAAAATCTCCAGCTCAAACTCTCCTGCTTCAGCTTCAATAAGCTTTATTTTTGCTTCCTCGGGGTCATAACTCCTCGTACCAGGATTTTGCTCGTATACCCATGACTTCGGATTTATTGGGGAGTGAGCTTTTTCTGCATGACCTAAGTAAACCTCCGACAGTATTTTATCTACAGGAGTAGCCAGTGCTATAGCTTCCCTTATTTTTTTGTCGCCAAGATAAGTATTGCCGAAATTAAATCCCACAAAGTCAAAGCTGTTGGTCACATAGTCAGTAGTTTCCGTTTCTCGTGTGCCCTTATATTTTGCGTATCCCAAAAGAGAAACCGAAACGGCGTTGGTTATGCCCTGCTCAAAGGAGTATAGGTCAGTTTGAGTATCGGAGGAGGTCATAACGGTAACATTTTCTATGTAAGGCTTATCTCCGTAGTAATTTTCGTTTGCCACAAGGCTGAAGCTATTTGCGTTTTCCTTACTATCAAAGCGATATAGTCCACTGCCCAATGGCTTTATGCTTTTTTCTGGGCTTCTGCCGTCGGCTGCGCCGTAATAGTGCTTTGGAATAATAGGAAAGCACAACAAATATGCTGCACCACCGAAGGCACGCTCATAATTTATTTTAATTGTAGTCCCGCTAACAATAAAGGTGCTCAAAATATTTTTGCCGCAGGCTTTGTACAGCGTTCCATCCTCCGCAGACTTAATGGTATCTATGGAAAATTCAATATCCCTTGCAGTTATAGGCTGACCGTCCTCCCATTGCAGTCCGTCTTGCAGCTTAACAACAACGCTTAAGCCGTCCTCGGAAATTTCATAGCTTTCTGCCAGTCCGGGTACGGGGCGCTCGTTTTCGTCAAGGTACATCAACGGCTCAAACACAAGCTTTAAAACAGAATCTACAGTAACGTCCTGATTTAAAAGAGGGTTTAAGGTTTTTGGCATACGCATGGATACTTTAAGCTCTCCGCCTTTTTTGGGAACGGGCATAGGTGTAGCCGTTGCCGGGGTTGGAGTTTCCTGTGGTGCTTCCTCCTCTGGAGCAATTGTACAGCCGGTAAGAGTTAATGCCACCCCCAAAAATACAGCCGCCATTCTATTGATTAATACTTTTGTAAATCCCTTCATCTGTTCCTCCAGAATTACTTACATTGCTAAAGCCAGTGCTTTCCGGTTGGCCGCCTTTATAAGGCTTCACTTCCACCGTCATTCGTTGGCATCACTTTGAGCATTAGCTCATAAATCATCATATTGAATTTTACCCGTTTTACGTAATCCTTAGTTTCCTTAAAGGGAATTTTAGTAAGACTTTCCCC
>CAYWBF010000046.1:0-11790 GCA_964456085.1 uncultured Eubacteriales bacterium | reverse complement strand
AACCCCTCGCTCCCAAAGCGAGTGCGCTACCAATTGCGCTACGCCCCGACTCAATTTTTTGAAGATTTCAAGATAAATTGCACGTCAGTTGTTATTTTCTTTTAGCACGCTCAATATTGAACTTATTGCCCTTGATTTTTTTATTCTTTAAGGATGTTAACACGTCTTTTACATATTCCTTAGGAATATCCACAAAGGAAAATTCGTCATAGAGGTCAATGGCTCCGATTATTTTTCCGGGGATACCCGATTCTCCGGCAATAGAGCCTACTATATCTTTTGGTCTAATTTTATCCTTTTTACCAAGAGTTATGAACAAGCGCACCATGCCTGCCTCATCTGAACTCTTTTTAGTATCCTTTTTACGCTTTTTATTGTCCTGGAAAAGATCCTCGTCAAAATCAATATCATCGGCGTGCTCGTCAAAAAGGTTCATCTTCATTAATGCGGCGGCAATATCAATGGCGGAGTAGTCATTGCCAATCATTGATTCTACCATATTAATGTATTTTGTAAGACTGCCGTTGCCCTCATCAATTACCTTTGCGATTTTTTCAAGGAACTGCTTGGACTTGATTTCCTCTATGTCATTAAGAGAAGGTAGCTTTTGCTGCTTAATCTTGGAGTTTGTAAAACGCATTATATCCTTAAGCTTATAAATCTCCTTGCCCACTATAAAGGTATATGCTACTCCTGACCTGCCTGCTCTTGCTGTTCTGCCTATTCTGTGGATATAGTATTCCTCGTCTTGTGGCATGTCAAAGTTGAAAACCACGTCAATGTCATCAACGTCCAGCCCTCTGGCAGCAACATCTGTGGCTACAAGAATCTCAATGGTTTTGTTGCGGAACTTTTTCATTACCATATCCCGCTGCATTTGCTTTAAGTCACCGTGGAGTGCTTCCGCAAAATAACCTCTGCCTTGGAGCTGCTCTACTACCTCGTCAACCTTTTTCTTAGTGTTACAGAATACGAGTGAAAGCTCTGGGGAATACATATCAATAAGTCTGCACAACGCTTCTAGCTTGGTTTTTTCCTTAACCTCAAAGTAAATTTGCTCAATAAGAGGTACAGTAAGCTCCTTGTGTACTACTTTTATATGCTGAGGGTCTTTTTGATATGTCTTAGTAAGCTCCAAAATACCCTTTGGCATTGTAGCGGAAAAAAGTATTGTTTGACGCTCCTCGGGGATTTTTTCGAGAATAGCCTCAATATCCTCCCTAAAGCCCATATCCAGCATTTCATCGGCTTCGTCCAAAATAACGGTTTTTACTGTATCCAGCTTAAGTGTACGCCTGTTAATATGGTCAATAACCCTGCCTGGCGTGCCAATAACTACCTGAACACCTTTTTTAAGGGCAGTGATTTGCCTGTCTATAGGCTGTCCTCCGTAAATAGGCAACACCTTAACATTATCCTTATATTTTAAAAGCTTGCGGAATTCTTCGCAAATTTGGATAGCAAGCTCTCTAGTTGGGCAAAGAATTACTGCTTGAAGCTTTTGTTGTGCTTCGTTAAGCATTTCAATACAAGGGATTCCGAAGGCAGCAGTTTTTCCTGTGCCTGTTTGTGACTGACCGAGTACATCGGCTCCAGACATTATTACTTCAATAGAACGAGATTGTATGGGTGTAGCTTCCTCATAGCCCAAATCGCTGATTGCCTTTAAAATGTCCTGTGATAAATTCATTTCTTCAAAATTCAGTTTATACATTATATCTCTCCTTTTATAATGCAAGTATCTTAGCAATATTCAAAAAAAATTGCAAGACTTATTTATTTCCTGTATAATAGCATATTGTAAATTAAAGCCAATTAGGGTCTTTTGGCAAATACATAAAAAAGCAAAGGGAGTATTTATGAATATAATTCAAGCAATAATTTTAGGGATTATACAAGGTGCCGCGGAATTTCTGCCTATTTCCAGCTCGGGGCACTTGGTATTGATGCAGCGGCTTTTTAAAATTACGGAGCCAACATTTACCTTTGATATTGTACTGCATATAGGCACCCTTGTACCTGTTGTGATAGTGTTTTGGAAGGATATTGTTAAGCTTATAAAAAATCCTTTCCAGAAAATGACCTTCCTTCTTATTATTGCCACACTTCCGGCAGTTTTTGCAGCACTTTTCTTCGGGGACTTTATTGATGATCTTTTTAAGAGTGGTCAGTTTCTTGCTATGGGCTTTTTTGTGACTGGTGTGTTTCTTATGTATGCCGACTTTATCTCTGACGGCGACAAAAGGGAAAAGGATATTAGCTATGTTGATGCGTTCTTTATTGGCTGTATTCAAGCTATTGCCATTACTCCGGCTGTTTCTCGCTCGGGGAGTACCATTTCTGCGGCGCTTTCCAGACAAATAAACAGAGAGACGGCGGCTAAGTTTTCTTTTTTAATGTCCATTCCGGCTATTGTGGGGGCTTTTGCTTTCCAGCTTTTGAAAATCGCCACCGGCAAGGAGGTTTTGCATAACGAGCGTCTTTTGCCTATATTCTTGGGATTTTTGGCTGCAATGGCTTCGGGATATTTGGCTATAAAGCTTATGCTTGCATTGATAAAACGGTGTAAGCTTAAATATTTTGCACTTTATGTGTTCTTATTAAGTGGAATTATATTGGTTGACCAGTTTGTAACGAATATTTATTTTTAGTATTATATGCATTAGAGCAATTTAACAAAATGTTGTTACGCTCGTAGCAAAAATAACGAAAGCTTCAACGTTATTTTTGTGAAGGTAGCTGACTACAATTTTGAAAATTGCTATTTTAATTAAGGAGAAGATTTATGAACGAAAGACTTAAGGAACTAAAGGCAATAATCTTTGACACCCTTGAAAGGGCGAGTGATTTAAAGGAACTAGAGGAAGCAAGAATTGCCTTCCTTGGGAAAAAGGGAGAGCTGTCCCAGCTTTTAAAGGGGTTAGGTACTGTAGCCGCTGAGGAGCGCAAGGTAATGGGTCAGCTTTTAAATGAAGCCAGAACTGTTGTTGAAGCAAGGTTTGAGGAAGCTAAGGATAGTATACTGGTTAAGGCAAACGAAATTAAGCTTGCTCAAGAAAAAATCGACGTTACTATGCCGGGGCGCAGACCATCTCTTGGGCATAAGCACCCTATGACTATCGTTATTGAGGATATTAAGAAAATTTTTATTGGCCTTGGCTATGAAATAGCAGAGGGTCCTGAAATAGAAACTGATTATTATAATTTTGAAGCGTTAAATATTTCAAAGGAACACCCAGCCAGAGATGAGCAGGATACTTTTTACACAGAAGGCGGCTTTATTTTAAGAACAGCTACCTCTCCTATGCAGGTTAGGGTTATGGAGAAGGGGAATCTGCCTATTAAGGTAATTGCCCCAGGTAAGGTTTACCGCTCTGACGAGGTAGACGCTACCCACTCGCCAACCTTTCACCAGCTAGAGGGGTTAGTTATTGACGAGAAAATTACTATGGGCGACCTTAAAGGCTCATTACAGCTTCTAGCCAAGGAGTTATTCGGTGAAGATGCAAAGGTTAGATTTCGTCCCCATTACTTCCCATTTACAGAGCCGTCGGCAGAAATGGATATTTCCTGCTTCTCATGCGGCGGTAAGGGGTGCAGGGTTTGTAAGGATAGCGGATTTATTGAAATTTTGGGCTGCGGTATGGTTCACCCTAGAGTTTTGGAGATGTCTGGTATAGATCCTAAAAAATACAGCGGCTTTGCTTTTGGTATGGGGTTGGAAAGAATTGCCATGCAACGCTACAACATTTCTGATATGAGGCTTTTATTCGAGAATGACGTTAAGTTTTTAAGTCAGTTCTAGCATAGAGAGGAGAAATACAAATGAAGGTACCTGTATCCTGGTTAAAGGATTACGTTGAAATAGACTGCTCTACACAGGAGCTTGCACATAAAATGACTATGTCCGGCTCTAATGTAGAGGGTGTAGAATATTTGGGTGAGGAAATAACAAACTGCACCGTGGGAAGGATTTTATCCGTGGAGCAGCACAAAAATGCGGATAAGCTTGTAGTTACAAAGGTAGACATTGGAAAGGGTGAGCCTGTCCAAATAGTAACAGGGGCACCAAATATTAAGGCAGGGCAGTTGGTTCCTGTTGCGTTAGACGGCGCAACTTTGGCCAAGGGGATTAAGATTAAATCAAGCAGCCTAAGAGGTGAAGCCTCGGAGGGTATGCTTTGCAGTATAGAGGAGCTGGGATATACAAGACAGGATTATCCAGAAGCGCCTGAGAACGGAATTTATATTTTTCAAGAGGAGCACCCTGTTGGCTCCGACCCTAAGGAAATTTTACAGCTTACAGATGATGTAATAGAATTTGAAATCACCTCAAACCGCTCGGATTGCTTTTCCGTAGTAGGACTTGCTAGAGAAGCGGCTGCTACCCTTGGAAAGAAGTTTAGACTTCCAATGCAACCTCTAAAGGAGGAAGGGCAAGGCAATATTGGGGAAATGGTTTCCGTAGAAATAAAAAATCCGGAGCTATGCAGACGGTATATAGCCAGAGTTGTTCAAGACGTAAAAATAGAGCCTTCACCCCAATGGCTGCGTCATAGACTGACAGCGGCAGGGCTAAGACCCATAAACAATATTGTTGATATTACAAACTATGTAATGCTGGAACTTGGGCAGCCACTTCATGCCTTTGACATTAACTGCATAGCAGATAAGAAGATAATCGTAAGAACAGCTGGGGAAGGGGAGGAATTTACTACCCTTGACGGCGTTACAAGAAATCTAAGCGACAATATGCTTGTCATTGCTGACCCAACTAAGGCTGTAGCCTTGGCTGGTATTATGGGCGGTGAAAACTCCAAAATACTTGAGGATACAACGACTATTTTGTTTGAGTCGGCTAATTTTGAGCCTATAAATAACAGAAGAACCTCAAAAAAGCTGCGTCTGCGTACAGACTCCTCGGCAAAGTACGAAAAGGGGCTTGACCCAAACCTTTCTCTTGCGGCTATTAACAGAGCTGTGGAGCTTGTGGAGCTTTTAGGCTGCGGTAAGGTTGTGAAGGGCATGGTAGACTGCTATCCAAACCAAAGAGTGGAATGGACTGTAGCATATTCACCCGAGAGAATTAACAGATTAATGGGCACAAGCATTACCGAAAGGGAAATGGAAGAATATTTGGCCCTTCTTGAAATAAAGGCAGAGCATAATGTGGCTACAATTCCAACATTTAGACCGGACATTACCATTGAGGAGGATATTGCCGAGGAAATAGCCAGACTGTATGGATATGAAAATATTCAATCAACACTGGTTGAGGGCAAGGCTACTGTAGGTAAAAAAAGCTTTACACAGGAACTGGAGTCTGTTATTCAAGGGGTGTGTGTGTCATATGGCTTATGTGAGGCGCTTAGCTTTTCCTTTGAAAGTCCAAAGGTGTTTGACAGTCTGCTTCTTCCACAGGACTCCAAGCTACGGGATACGGTTAAAATCATAAATCCTCTTGGGCAGGATTTTAGCATTATGCGTACGACTACCTTACCGGCCATGCTTAGCTCTCTGGCACTTAATTATAATAGAAGAAACTCTGAGGCTGGGCTTTTTGAAATAGCCAACGTGTATTTGCCTAAGGCGTTGCCTTTAACAGAACAGCCTGTTGAGATGAAAACCCTTACTATAGGTATGTACGGCAAAAAAGACTTTTATGATATGAAGGGTATTGTGGAAGGGCTTCTTGAGCTGCTGCTTATCAAAAATACGGAGTTTCTGCCTGTAGATAAAAACAGCGGCTTGGATTTTATGCATGGCGGTAGAACGGCAGAGGTATTTATTGATGGCAAGAGATTAGGTTATTTAGGAGAGGTTCACCCTAAGGTGCTGGAAAATTATGAAATTGGGGCAAGGGTGTACGTTGCTGTGCTAAATCTACAGCTATTGTTTGAGCACGCCACTATGGATAAAAGCTACACCGAGCTTCCGAGATTCCCTGCTATGGAGAGGGATATTGCCATTGTGGTTAAGGACGAGGTATATGCTCTGGATATAGAAAAGGCAATTATGGAAAAGGGTGGAAGTCTATTGGAGAAGGTTACACTGTTTGACTTCTACAAGGGCAGCCAGATAGAAGAGGGCAAAAAATCCTTAGCTTACAATATCTCCTTTAGGGCACCGGACAGAACGTTAACGGAGCCGGAGGTTACAAAAATCATGCAGGATATTTTGAAAAACCTTGAAGAAAAGGTAGGTGCTACTACAAGGTAGCGAATTGTACCCATACAATTTTTGAGAAATATTGCATCTTCGATATTTTTGGATATTATTTAAATCAAGAATAAATTTGTTTGACTTATACTTTATGAGGCAAACTATAGTAATTCCAAAAATAATCGGAGGTGTTTTATGAAAAAAACATGGACAATTCATCAAATTGCCTATATTGGGGTGTTTTCTGCCTTTGTATTTGTTGCTTCGAGAATTAGTATTCCCATTGCGACCGCTGTTGACCAAACCAGACTACACATGGGCAATATTTTGTGCCTATTGTCGGGTATGCTCTTAGGGCCTATAAACGGAGGGCTGGCAGCCGGTATCGGCTCGGCTTTGTTTGATTTTTTTGACCCTAAGTATTTTAAGGATATGCCATTTACCTTTGCGTTTAAGTTTTTAATGGCGTATATCTGCGGAAGAATTTCTCATCGTAACCATAGCAGGGGGCTTAATATAAGGCTTGACCTTATAGGAGCCTTAACTGGGGCGACCACATATATTATTCTGCATCTTTCCAAAAAATTTATTGAAAACGTATTTTATTTTGGCACTCAAGTTGAAACTGCCGTGATTGTAACTGTGCAAAGCGGCATTGTTTCTTTGATTAACGGGGCTATGGCTGTAGCCATTTCCGTGCCTGTAGCTATAACAATCGGCAAGGCTCTTGACAGAATTGGTTTAAGAGAAAGACTTTTAGGTGCTACAAGAGAGGTATATAGATAGTAAAATATTTGAAAGGGGAAGGAATTGCTTTAAAATATGGTTGTGGATTATTTTGAGCATTCCAATAAAACTATGAAGACTAAGCTCATTTATTACTCTCATGATGGAAATACAGGCTTGATAGCTCAAACGGTGAGAAAGGTTTTAAATGCCGACGTTGTGGAGCTTAGGCCAAAAAATGAGTTTCCCAAGGCTGGTTTTAAAAAATATTTTTTCGGGGGCAAAAGCGTCTTTTTAAAAGAAAAGCCTGCTCTTGAAGCCTATGACAAAAATTTTGACTATGATTTAATCGTCCTTGGCACTCCCATATGGGCAGGGAGGTTTGCGCCGCCCTTAAGAACCTTTATAGCAGAAAATGATTTAAGCGGAAAAAAGGTTGGATTTTTTGTATGCCACGGCGGCGGTGGAGCTGGAAAGACCTTTGAGGAATTTAAAAAGCTTCAGCCAAACTCCATTCTTATCTCTACAATAGATTTTATTGACCCCATGAAAAATAAAACCTCGGAGCAAGCAAAAAAAGCTTATGAATGGTCAGAGGGATTACTTAAATTATAATTTGAATAATATAAAACAGCGTTTCAGCTAAATGTGATATGCTCCCCATAAAGTTGACAGATAAAAAATAAAACTGTCTACTTTATGGAGGAGCATATTTTTATGGGGCGAAAAGCAAAAATACTAGGATATTCTATGTCTTGGTAATCCATCTGTTCTCCGTCGGTGAAAGCTATTTCACTATATGCAAATAATGTGCGTACTTGTATTCATTATTGTTTGGTGTATAATTACTATTACAGTATAAACTACAATAACAAACGTGCAAAAGAGAGTTTTTGCCACAAAAAATTTGCTATTAACACCGAAGCAAGCTCCATAGGGTAAATCTTCGTGAAATCCAAATCACAGATGCAAAACAAGATGCAAAACAAGATGCGCAATAGTAGGAGGAGTTAAATATGAATAAGAGATTATTTGGAAAAACAGGCGTATTGGTATCTGAAATAGGGCTTGGCACTTGGCAGCTTGGTACAAAATGGGGCGAAGCCTTTAATGCCGCCGAGGCGGAAGCTATTTTGCAAACGGCGCTGGATAACGGTATTAATTTTATTGATACGGCTGACGTCTATATTGGTGGTGAAAGCGAAAAAGCAATCGGCAGATTTATTAAAAATCATAGGAATGCTTTTTATATTACGACCAAATGCGGCAGAAGGCTTAATCCGCATACAGCAGAAATGTATACGCCACAGGCTATGGAGGGGTTCATTGACGCAAGCCTTTCTCGTCTGGGCGTTGAGCAGCTTGACATGGTTTTGTTACATTGCCCACCTACACCTGTTTATCAAAACGATGCATTGTTTGCAGGTATGGATAAAATAAAAGCAAAGGGCAAAATTGCAAACTATGGTGTGAGTATTGAGAAATGTGCAGAAGGCATAAAAGCGATGGAGTATAATATAGCCGCCATTGAAGTGATTTTCAATGTGTTTCGGCTAAAGCCTTTAGAGGAGCTTTTCCCGGCGGCAATACGAAACAATATCGGCATTATCGCAAGAGTTCCGCTTGCAAGCGGATTGCTTACAGGAAAATTCAGCAAGGAAACTGTGTTTTCAGAGAAAGACCACAGGTTCTACAATAGAAACGGTGAAGCCTTTGATAAGGGCGAAACATTTTCCGGCGTGGATTTTGAAAAGGGATTACAAGCCGTTGCAGAGCTTAAAAGGGCACTAAATACAGAGGATATTATTCCTTTTGCGCTAAAATGGATTCTCATGCAGGATGCCGTTAGCGTGGTAATTCCAGGTGCAAGCAAGGTATCTCAAGTTATTTCAAATGTTCGTGCCGCAGAAAGCCTAAGCCTTACGCCTGAACAAATGAACGCAGTAAGAGAAGTATATGAAAAGTACATCAAGCCCGATGTGCATGAGCTTTGGTAGGTGAAAATATGATTTACAAAAAACTTGGCAGAACAAGCTTAGATGTGAGCGTTATCGGTCTTGGGGGCGAATGGCTTAATGACAAGCCCCAATTGGTTGTGGATGAAGTAATTGATACCGCTATTCGCAATGGTGTAAACTACATTGATATTTTTATGCCACAACCGGAAACACGAAAAGCTATCGGTAAGGCTCTAATTGGTAAGCGTGATAAAATGCTGATTCAAGGGCATTTGTGCACCGTTATGAAAGATGGTCAGTACGAGCGTACCCGCGAAATCGACAAGGTGAAAGCCTCCTTTGAAAGTCTGCTCGCCGACCTTAATACCGATTTAATAGATGTTGGCATGATTCATTATGTGGATAGCTTTGAGGATTATGACACTGTTTTTATTGGTGAAATCATTGAGTACGCAAAACAGCTAAAAGCCGATGGTGTGATAAAGCATATCGGTTTAAGCTCACACAACCCGCTTGTTTCATTAAAGGCGGTAGAAAGCGGACTGATTGATGTGCTTATGTTCAGCATCAATGCAGCCTACGATTTAGAAAAGCCGGAAACAGACATCTTTGACATTATGGAGTACAAGGATTTAGGGGAAAGCGGCTGGACCATAGACCCTGCAAGGGCTTCGCTTTATGCTGCCTGCGAAAGACTTGGGGTTGGAATTACCGTTATGAAGGCATTAGGAGCAGGTTCGCTGCTAAAAGCCGAAAGCTCACCATTTAAAGAATCAATGACGGTAACCCAGT
This sequence comes from uncultured Eubacteriales bacterium, assembly GCA_964456085.1. Lineage (GTDB taxonomy): Bacteria > Bacillota > Clostridia > Lachnospirales > CAYWBF01 > CAYWBF01. The sequence goes on along the minus strand of CAYWBF010000046.1, from coordinate 2,152 downwards.
GCGTCCATTATTGCTTAACACGCCCGGGCGTTACAAGTGTGCTTGTAGGCTGCGCAGATAAAACGCAGCTTGAAGAAGCTGTAAAGTATTGCGATGCAACGGATAGCGAGAAGGACTATACATTCATACTAAGCAGCACAGAGCAAGTTAAAATCACAGGCAGGTGTATGTATTGCAATCACTGTCAGCCCTGCCCTGTGGGAATTGATATTGCTGCCGTAACTAAGTTTTTAGACCTTGCAAGAGAACAGACAGAGCTTCCTGAAACGGTAAAGCAGCATTATCATGCACTACATAAAAAAGCAAGCGACTGCGTTATGTGCGGCAAATGTGAGCTAAATTGCCCATTTGCGGTTCAGGTGCGTAAAAATATGAAAATTGCTATTGAAATTTTTAATGTGAATTAATATATACATAATCATATCTAGTTATGGCATTGTAGGTGGATTAAGATTTTATCTGTTGTTCAAAAGATGTATGATTTTTTGATAAGGAATATGAAAGCCGCCGTTTTTACAAACGACGGCTTTGTTTATGCCTAATATTTAATTTTTTGCCATTGGCATATAAATTGTGGTATAATAAAACAATTCGTTACGTTAGGCGGAAAATTTTTGATAATCAAATATACCTATGAAAAAGGAGTGTCATACTTGGGGATTGCAGAAATGATATTAATTGGGTTGGGGCTTAGTATGGACGCTGTTGCCGTATCCGTCACCAACGGTATTGTCTATAAAAAACAAAGGCTTGGCAGACTGCTTATTGCTTCGCTCTTTTTTGGGGCGTTTCAAGGGCTTATGCCTATACTTGGATTTTTCACCGGCAATATATTTTCTAGCTTTATGAATAAGTATTCAACCTTTGTCGTGTTGCTCATATTGGGATTTATCGGGGCCAAAATGGTTATGGACGGCTTTGTTCATAAAAAAGAAGATGATAACGTACCAAAGGTAATGACCTTTAAGCTGGCCATTGTACAAGCACTTGCTACGAGTATTGACGCCTTTGCCGTAGGGGTAACCTTTAGCGCCGCATCTGCCAATATTTATTTGGCATCTGGTATAATTGCTGTTATAACCTTGACCCTAAGCTCAATAGCTACTATACTAGGGGGACGGTTCGGAGATTTTCTCGGAAGCAAGGCAGAGGTTTTTGGCGGCATGATTTTGCTTTTTATTGCAATAAAAGCTATTATTTAGCATTTGATTTGAACTTTTGTAGTTTTTCTTGTTGAATGCTTCAAGTAGATTATGCTCTCTGTTTAGTTTATTTTTAAGTTAGCTTAAAGCTTAAATCCAGCTTTGAACAGGCTCTGGCTCATTTTAAGCTTATCCTATATATCAAGCTGTAAAAGGCAATGTAAGCTACCCTTTATTTATTATTTTGTAGAGGTCTAATTAAATTCAACCTCATTGAATGTATACCCTTATAGCCGGCACAGTATATTAGTAAATACTGTTTAAGGGTTTGAGATATTTGAGGAGAATTTCCTGAATACTATAAAGATGAGGTTTGTCAAGGTGATAATTTCTAAATGAAAAAGAAACAACAATAATGTTCCATGGCGTCCCAAAACAGGACTCCATGTTTTATCAATTGCACTACTTATAACGTTACATAAAAAATACGCACATTAATGTACTATTAGTAATTAACAATGCTGAAGGGTGTAACAAAATGAGACACCCTTATTTAACTAGTTGTACACTCATGATGACAAATAATAATTAGAGAACCCCATGGGGGGTGCTTACTATATTCAACTTATTTTTTATGTTTTGAGAAATTTTAACTATATAGCAAGATAATAATTAAGCGCATTAAAATACTATTAGCAACTGATAATTCCACAACCATTAACTATGGCGCCTTAAAACGGGGCGTCATCTTTTTTACAATTCCAACTCCTTTCTGAGTGAAATATCTTTTGATTCAATGATAATTTCTTTAATAACCTGTTCGGTATTCCGGCGAATTAGCTCACACTCATTAATGCTAGCTTTAATATCACTATATTCATGATATAGCGCTGTCCTTTCAGAAATTAGCTTTTTTCGCTCATTTTCCCATGTTGCAAGAGGAATTTTATCCCTTCCGTTGAGGTGGTCTTTGAGGTACTTTGAAGCATTTTCATAAGCAACAATCTCTG
>CAYWBF010000045.1:0-11792 GCA_964456085.1 uncultured Eubacteriales bacterium | reverse complement strand
TTGATGCACTAAGCCCTAAGTACAGAGCTATAATAATTTTGCGCTTTTTGGAGGACATGACCTTGCAAGAAATAGCAGATACGCTGGGTGAGAATGTAAGCACCATAAAAACAAGAATGTATACTGCCTTTAAAATACTTAGATTTGAATTGGAGGAGCAAAATGATGAAAACAAACATACCGCAAAACCAATTTAGAAAGCTAAAAAAAGAATATGAAAATATCCAACCTTCCGAGGATTTAAAGAAAAGAGTGGATTTAATAATGAAGAATAATAGACGAGCAAACCAAAGCAGAAGGTTTTTTGCAGGTGCCGCAGCAGGGATAGCTATATTTTTTACAGCATCGGTGAGCGCTTTAAATATTAGCCCTACCTTCGCAGCAACCGTTTCTGGGGTGCCAGGGCTTAGAAATGTAGTAAAAGTGCTTACCATGGGGAAATACGAGGTGGAGGACGAGGGATACATTGCTATTGTGGAAACACCTCAAATAGAAGGTTTGCTTGATAAGGACTTGCAGGATATGCTTAACAACGAGTTTAAGGATAACGCAAACAAGGTAATAGCCGCCTTTGAAGCCGACTACAAAAAGCTTAAGGAAGATTTCCCCGGTCAGGAGGTTCACATGGGGATAAATTCCGGCTATAACGTAAAAACAGATACAGAGGAAATTTTGGCTCTTGACCTGTATATTGTAAACGTAGTAGGCTCCTCCTCAACCACCCACAAGCTATACACCATAGACAAAAAAACAGGCACCCTCCTTACCCTGCCGGGGTTGTTTAAGGAAGGTGCCGATTATGTGGGGGTTATATCAGAATATCTCATACAGGAAATGGAGAGCATTAACGAAAAGGGCACAAGCTACTTCTGGATTCATGAAACACAGGCGGAGAATTTTAAGCGAATCAAGTCAGACCAGAATTTTTATATTAATACCGAAGGCAATCTAGTAATATGCTTCGACAAATACGAGGTAGGCCCCGGCAGCAGCGGCTCACCGGAGTTTGTTGTTCCTAATGAGGTTATTAAGGATATTTTGAAGTAAATAAAATGGGGTGTTACAAAACCAACTGGTTTTTGCAACACCCCATTTTTTCGGCATATGAAGTAAAAAAAATTAATCTATGAAGCTTATGTAAAATCCTCCATACTTTGAATCAAAGGATTACCCCTTAATTCATCATAGCTTACTTTAAACCCAAGCTTTTCCAAATCCCGTAGCTTGACAAAATTTGTATCGTTATACAAAATCCGTTCAACCACAGCCTCACGGTGCTGCTTATTACGGTTAATAAGGCTTATCTTCGTTTGAGTAACCAAGTCCTCCTGCTTATAAATAAGCTCCTTATCCATGAACCAGTGAGTAAATCGGCTCCCCGAAACTACCTTTCCTTGCTCCAGCCTTCCAAGTCTCATTCCCACAGGAGCGCCAACGCACTCTATAAACTCCCCATCACCTATGTACACCCCGGCATGTCCGCCCATGGATAAAATCAACCCCTTTATCTCTGGCATCGTATCCAAGATTCCTTTTCTTACCGCCCTGTCAAAAGCAGTATCCTGATTAATGTCTTGCTTAGGATTGTACTTAATTACGCCGTTATCAAGCCAAATATACCCCTTAACCAAGCCGTAGCAGTCGCTTACCCTTTTGCCTAAAAATTTTGCTAGATATGCCCGGTGTTGGGTATTGTACTCCCCCACACCAAAACCCTGTGTGCACTTTTGATTAAGCAGCTCCGCAGTTAAAATATTGCCAAAGGTGCCAAGGCAATACCCATAGCCTTCCTTTAAGGCATTTTTTGCATATTCCACAAGTCCTAGATTTGTTTTTTGCATGGTATTCCTCCTTACTATTATTAAATGGTTTTTACGTTCTGTGACTTTTAAAAAAGCTTTTGTGGCTGTAAACCAATTATTAATCTAAACAAACTTTATCACACCCAATTTGCAGAGAGTATACGAAGTATTCAAAAATATGTTGTATATATATTTCCATTGGGTTAAAATAATTTCAGTAAGTATGTACGTTCATGAATTTCGTTAACGAAAATTTAAGCGGGGGGAAGCTTATATGATTGGAGATATAAAGCAAGAGAGCAATGTTGAAGCCATAAAATATCTTGAACTTTTAGCCAACAAGTACCCTACAATTAATTCAGCCAGTACAGAAATCATAAACCTTCAAGCAATTTTGAACCTTCCCAAAGGTACGGAGCACTACGTCTCCGACATACACGGGGAGTACGAATCCTTTAGGCATGTGCTAAAAAATGCGTCTGGAGTTATAAAGGAATACATTAACGAAATTTTTGGCAATACCCTAAGAGACAGCGAAAAAAGAAGCCTAGCCACCCTAATCTATTACCCCGAGCGTAAGCTGCCTCTGGTAATAGAGGAAGAAAAGGACGACATAGACGACTGGTACAGAATTATGCTTTTCCGCTTAATTTTAATTTGCAAAAGAGTAAGCAACAAATATACACGCTCTAAGGTGCGTAAGGCTATGCCTGCGGAATTTTCCTATATTTTGGAGGAGCTAATTTCTGAGGACGGCATGGGGGGCTCTAAGGAGCAGTATTATAATGAAATAATTGATGCAATAATCCGGCTGGGCAGAGCTGATGACATAATCATTGCCATGTCCAACGTAATTTCACGCCTAGCCATAGACAGACTGCATGTTATTGGGGACATATACGACAGAGGCCCTGATGCTGACAAAATTTTGGATATTCTATTAAAATACCACTCCGTAGATGTGCAATGGGGCAATCACGATATTTCGTGGATGGGAGCGGCCAGCGGAAGTGATGCACTAATTTGCAACGTTATCAGAATTTCTGCCAGATATAATAATTTGCACATTATTGAAGAAAGCTATGGAATAAATCTTGTGCCCCTTGCAACCTTCGCCATGGAGCACTACGCCGAGGACGACTGCGCTATGTTTTATCCGGAAACAACCAGCAGCAAGGGGCTTTCCTCCAAGGAAAAAAATCTCATAGCCAAAATGCACAAGGCAATTTGCGTGCTGCAGCTTAAGGTGGAAGCAGAGGCAATCGCACGAAACCCGGAATTTGATATGGAAAGTAGAGTGCTGCTCACCAAAATTAATTTTTCGGACAAAACAGTTGCCGTCAACGAAAAAAGCTACAAGCTAAAGGACAGCCACTTCCCAACAATTTCTCCAGAAAACCCTATAGCCCTAACAGATGAAGAAAAAAGTCTAGTAAAAAAACTACGCTACTCCTTCAAAAACAGCGAAAAGCTCCAAGAGCACGCAAGATTTTTATTTAACAAGGGCAGTATGTACTTAGTTTGCAACGGAAATCTACTGTTCCACGGCTGTATACCACTTAACAAGGACGGCAGCTTAAAATACATTAAGCTATTTGGAGAGGAAACGGCAGGGAAAGAATATTTAGACAAAATAGAGGTAAAGGTTAGAGAAGCTTACTTCACAGAGGAATATTCTCTCCAAAAACAGAAAAACTTAGATTTAATGTGGTTTTTGTGGTGCGGCCCTAACTCACCCCTATATGGCAAGGATAAAATGGCTACCTTTGAGCGATATTTCATTAACGAAAAGGAAACCCATGCAGAGCATAAGGATCCATATTATCAGCTAAGGAATATGGAGGAAGTTTGTAAGGGAGTTTTGGAGGGATTTGGACTTGACCCGGAAACCGCCCATATAATAAACGGCCACGTACCTGTAGAGGTAAAAAGAGGAGAGAATCCCGTAAAAGCCAACGGACGGCTTATTGTTATAGACGGTGGCTTTCAAAAAGCTTACCAGCAGGTAACAGGCATAGCCGGCTACACCCTCATTAATCGCTCTCGAGGTCTTACCCTAGTATCACATGAGCCATTCAGCTCTAGCGAGGAAGCAGTTATCTCTGAAAAGGATATACTCTCCCAAAGCTTTCAGCTTGAATACTCCAGAGACAGAGTAAGAGTAATGGACACCGACGACGGCAAAAGAATTATAAATTCCATAAAGGATTTAGAGCTGCTGTTGTTTGCATATAAAAAAGGATTACTTAAGGAATTGCTAATAAATTAAAGATTTCACAAAATTTTAATTAAGGGGCTGCTTGGGAATTAGTTGTACACATTTTCAGAATCCTACACGATTCAAGTGGGTTTCTGAAAATGTAGTGTACAACTTATTTTCAAGCAGTCCCTAAATGAAAAGGGGCTGGAAAAGGGTGAACCTTTCTAAGCATGAGTATTATTTCAACAGGGAGCTAAGCTGGCTTGGATTTAATGAAAGGGTGCTTTTAGAAGCTCAGGACAATAACAACCTGGTTTTGGAGCGGTTAAAATTTTTGGCTATAACTGCTTCAAACCTGGACGAATTTTTTATGATACGAGTATCCAGCCTACTTCAGCTGGACGCTTTGGAGCTGGAAAAAAAAGACCCCTCGGGTTTAACTCCCAAAGGGCAGCTTGACCAAATTTGCGTAAAGGCACACGAAATGGTTAACGCTCAGTACAATTGCTTAAACCATTCCATTATGCCAAGGCTGAATAAGGAAAATATTTATTTTGTAGGCTATAAGACATTAACTATACCTCAAAAGGAATTTTTGAAGCACTACTTCATGAATACAGTTTTTCCGATTTTAACCCCTATGGCTATTGACCCCTTCCGTCCGTTTCCGCTTTTGAACAATAAAACACTTATTTTTGTGGTGGAGCTGGAGGACGAGGACAGCGAGGAGGAGTCAAAATATGCAGTAATGCAGGTTCCTACCGTAATACCACGAATCATTGCCCTCCCCACCGAACCTTCCAGAAACAGAAGAGAGTTTATTCTGCTGGAAAAGGTGATCTACCAAAATCTTCCGGAAATTTTTCTAGGGCATAAGGTGCTGGATGCTTCAATTTTCAGGATTACAAGAGATGCGGATTTGGAAATTGACGAGGAGGACGCCCGTGACGTTTTAAATGAAATAGTGGAGTCTGTTAAACGAAGAAAATGGGGAGAGCCTGTGCGGCTGGAAATTGAGCAGGACATGGGTGAAAATATGCGCCGCTTCCTTATAAAAAACCTGGAAATGGAGCAAGAGGACATTTATGAGATTAACGGACCTATAGATTTGACGGTGTTTATGGGCTTTAGCAGTATGCCTGGGTTGGAGCACTTGAGAAATATTCCTGTGCCTCCTGTTATGCCAGTGGAGTTTACACAAGACGGGGATTATTTTGCACCTATACGAGAAAAGGATATTTTGGTTCATCACCCTTATGAAGCCTTTGATTGTGTTATTGGCTTTGTAAAGGCGGCGGCAAAGGACAGCAACGTTCTTGCCATAAAGCAAACGCTATACAGAGTTTCGGGAAACTCTCCAATCGTTAACGCACTTATAAGTGCTGCAGAAAATGGAAAGCAGGTAACAGTACTGGTTGAGCTTAAGGCTAGGTTTGATGAGGAGAACAATATAATTTGGGCGAAAAAGCTGGAAAAAGCAGGCTGCCATGTAGTATATGGGCTGGTGGGGCTTAAGACCCATTGCAAAATGTGCCTTGTAGTCAGAAAAGAGAATGATGTTATTCGCAGATATGTTCATTTAGGAACAGGTAATTACAACGACTCTACCGCAAAACTATATACAGACTTTGGATTTTTCACCTGTAGTGAAAAATTCGGCGAGGACGTTTCAGCCTTATTTAATATGCTCACAGGATATTCCAGCTACAAAAGCTTTAACAAGCTTTATGTAGCCCCTTTGAATTTGCGAAAAGCCTTCATTCATTTAATAGACGAGGAAACAAAAAACGCAAAGCAGGGTAAGCCAGCAAAAATTATTGCCAAAATGAACTCGTTAGTAGATGTGGAAATAATAAAGGCGTTGTATAACGCCTCTATTGCAGGAGTAGATATAAAGCTGATTGTACGAGGAGCCTGCTGCTTAAGAAGCCGTATACCGGGAGTAAGCGAGAATATTCAAGTAATGAGCTTGGTTGACCGATATTTGGAGCACTCCAGAATTTTTTACTTTGAAGCAGACGGAGAACAGAAGATTTACCTTTCCAGCGCCGACTGGATGCCGAGAAATTTGGACAGAAGGGTAGAAATTATTTTCCCAGTGGAAAGCCCGGATCTTAAGGCACAGCTTAAGGAAGCCTTGAAAATTGTTTTAAAGGATACAAAAAAAATTCGCGTTCAACAAAACGACGGAACTTATAAAAAGAAAACGGTAAAAAAGAAAAGCCAATTTCATTCCCAACTGGAATTTCACAAAATCGCTCAGCTTGATGCAGATATTCCTCGAGAGGAACACTCAAATAATTTATTTATACCAATATATAAGGAATAAATAACCCTATTTAATAGATAAGGTGGTGCCAGTCTATTGATTTGCAGAGAAATAACCTATCCCTCCGCCAACGGCATAAATAATATTTACGCAACCCTATGGCTGCCTGAGGACAGGACAAATATAAAGGGTGTTATCCAAATGTCCCACGGTATGTGTGAGCATATTGGCAGATACAAGGAATTCGCCGAGTTTTTGGTGAGCAACGGCTACGCTGCCTGTGGAAACGACCACGCTGGACATGGACGTTCTCAAAACGGAATATTTGGGTATTTTGGGGAAAAGGGTTACGGGGATGTTATTGAGGATATGCATACCCTTCATTTAATAATGAAGAAGGAATTTAAGTCTGAAAAATATTTTTTGCTGGGGCACAGTATGGGCTCGTTTTTATCAAGAGTCTACTGTGCACAATACGGAGGGGAGTTTGACGGACTTCTGCTTTCGGGCACAGGCAGTTATCAGCCTAATCTAAATCTTGGCATTGTAGTTGCTTGGCTTTGCTCCGTTATATTAGGGAAAAAGTCAGAGGGAAGGTTTATTGCAAGGGTGCAATCCAGAGCCGCCCACTCTAAAATAAAGAAAGGAAGCTGGCTAACAAGCGACGAGGATAAGCTAAGAGAGTTTAAAGAGGATAAGTTTTGCGGCTTTGCCTTTACAAACGGTGCTTACTTTGATTTGTTTACCCTTATTAAATATGTAGTAAATGATAGCGTGGTAAAAAGCTTCCCTAAAAATTTTCCTATTTATATTTTTTCCGGTGACCTTGACCCCATTGGAGGGTATGGTGCCGGAGTAAGGAAATTTTATGAGAGTATTATAAAGGAAGGAAATCAAAAAGCCGTTTGCAAAATCTACAAAGGTGGCCGCCATGAAATGCTTAATGAAATAAATAGACGTGAGGTTTTTGAGGATATATTGGATTTTTTAAAGAGCGTGTAATATATGAAAGGGCTTGTTGAGGAGAGCACCGCAACAAGCCCGTGTTTTCTTGGATATTAATGCAAGGTACGCTTAAAACGCATAAAGGAACCTAGAGTGAAACCATGAGCATTAAACTCCTCCTTTACCCGCTTGGCAGACTCCATTGTCATTTCAGAATTAATGGCTCGCCGTAATGACGTAGAATTTACATACAGAGCAGGAAACAGCCTGTCTATAGGAATGGCTTCCTTGGAGGTTTTTATTTTTATACCGTCTATTACTGTGAGGTCGGGACGCTTAATCATTAAATTTGTAAGCTTCCTCTGATTTTGGCTAAGGTCGAAATAAATTGCCCCCTTTTTAAAATAGTAGTCGTAGCAATCCTCAAGGTTGCTGGTGTTTATTATTACATCCGCGGCGCCTAGGGTGTGTCTGTTTTTTGTAAGCACAGCGATTTGAAGGCCGCAGTCTGAGAAAGCGTAGTGGGTTAGGTCGCTGTATGAGGTAAGCTGCTCGTAGTCTGTTATTACCGAGAGGTAGTTTATATGAGGGAATATATCTATTATTACACCCCTAGTAAGCCAGCGGTTGCCGTCGATAATTAATATTTCAGAATTTTTCAAGCTTTTCCCAGTAAGCTTAAGCGCTTTAATTATGGCTTCCATTAAAAAAAAGGGGAATAAAATTTTAGGGTTGGAAATAGTAATAATTTCGGGGAATGTAAAGGGAAAGGCTTGGGGAGGTACAACAATATCTACCCCCAAATCCTCGAGACAATGAAGGGTTCTTGTGGTAATGAGCATAGTTTTTTCGTGATTCTCTGACGCTTCGTTTAATTCTAAAGGAAGATATACGTTAAAACCGGGTATATCGGCTGTTACAGTACCTTCTATAGTAAAAGGCACAAACTTTCGTACATACCAGTCCATTACCTTGGTGGGGCTTCTTCTTAAAATTTTAAATTTCATGGGAATTTGTTCTTTTCCCGTTACAAAGCTCATATATGCGAATTTTTTCATTTAAAACACCTCATATAACAATATGTGGTATTTTTTTATTTATACTGAGATTTTAGGCGATGTTTGAAAACTGTATTTTTCTGCTAGATATAGCCTAACTTGAACCGTGTTAGACTATACCTAGTGTAAAATATCAGTTTTCAAACAAGCCCTAGGAGGAATACAAATGATGGTTATAAGAAAGGCAGAATATTTTGATATTGAAAATATACTGGCTTTGCTTCTTCAAATAGCAGAGCTTCATCACAAGGGCAGGCCGGATTTATTTAAGTCCGGCGGCAGCAAATATACATATGGTCAAATTAAGAGGATTATTGATAATGAAGCCACGCCGATTTTTGTTGCCATTGACGAAGTTGAAGGGTTTTTAGGGTATGCCTTTTGTGTTATTGAAGTATATGAAGGGCATACAGTGCTAAATGACCGCAAAACTTTGTTTATTGATGATTTTTGTGTAAGAGACGACAAAAGGGGAATGGGGGTAGGGAAGGGCTTGTTTGAGAGTGTAAAAAAATTTGCAAAGGACATGGGTTGCTACAATATTGATTTATATGTATGGGAGTTTAATGAGGAAGCAATAAGTTTTTATGAAAAGCTTGATATGAAGGTTCAAAAACATAAGATGGAGTTAATTTTAGACTAGATATTTTTTCTCGATATAGTTCTCAGTGATTAAAAAAATTTTTTAAAAATTTTTATAATTGATGCTAAAGTTTTAAAAATTTGAGCCGATATATAAGTTGAAAGCAAAATATGGTTACATAACCAATTATGACATTTTAATGTATAATATGTTTATTATATTAGAATTTGATTATCGGTCGGCATGGAGTCTTTAATATATTCAAGGAGGAAAAATTATGAGTAATATGGTAATCCAAACTAATATTCTTGCTTTAAATGCACATAGAAATTTATCCACAGTAGGTAATGTTCAATCTAAATCCTCTTCTCGGTTGTCATCTGGTTATAGAGTAAATTCTGCAGCTGACGATGCAGCTGGGCTTGCAATATCCGAAAAAATGCGCTCTCAGGTAAGAGGTCTTGATATGGCTGCTAAAAATGCCCAAGACGGTATTTCCTTGATTCAAACAGCTGAAGGCTCTATGAATGAAATAGGAAATATGACTCAACGTGTACGCGAGCTTGTTATACAATCAGCCAACAGCACCTTAGAAGAATCCGACAGAAATAAAATCGCAGACGAGGTTCAACAGCTTTTAGACGAAATTACAAATATGGCTGGCAGAACAGAGTTTAATAAAAAGATTTTGGCAACAGGCTCCTATTCCGAAGGTCCTAAGACAAACATGGCTTCCGGAATGGGTAACAGTAAGATTTACGTATTTAAGAACGGCGTTTATGTTTCAATAGGTACTATGGGTGCAAATCAAACTAGTGCATCTCTTATAAAGGCACAGATGTTAAAATATTCTGCCGCTGTCACTAGAGGCGAGACTAAGTTTTCGTCTATGAAGGACTTAAGCAATAATGCTATAACTTCAAGATACGCAAATGTTAATGGCGCAACTAGAGCTGGCGTTCTTGTTACAAGTATAATTGTAGGCGGCACAACCAAAATGGCTACAGGTGCTAAGCTTTACTTGCAGGTTGGTGCAAACGCTGGACAAAAGATAGAGTTTAATATTGGCAGTTTAACAGCTTCTTCTCTTGGAATTTCCAACGTTGCCGACGCTATCAGAACTCTTGCTTCTAAGGCTGCTTCTGGTGCAGGTTCTCTCGGTATATCAATGCTCCTTAATTTTGTTGACCTTGCCCTTGAAAAAGTTTCAGAAGAAAGAGCAAAGCTCGGCGCAGTTCAGAATCGTCTTGAATATACAATTAACAACCTTAAGGCCTCCTCTGAAAATCTATCTGCCTCCGAATCTCGTATTCGTGACGCTGATATGGCTAAGGAAATGATGAACATGACTAAAGCTAACGTTCTTCAACAGGCTGCTACGTCAATGCTCGCTCAAGCTAATCAGGCACCGCAGGCGGTTCTGAAGCTTTTAGGATAGTATTAATATTAATGTACATAAGGAAAAATTTCTGGCCGACGTTTGTCGGCCTTTTTATTTTAGAGAAATTATTTTGAATAATTTTGTTAATTACTCTAAAGTTTTCCTCTGAAATTTCCGATAAATAACATGAAATTAATTATTTGGTTGCGCAGCCAAAAAATTATAAAAAAGATTAGGGCATGGAAGCCTTAATATATTCAAGGAGGAAAAATTATGAGTAATATGGTAATCCAAACTAACGTTCTTGCATTAAATGCTCACAGAAATTTATCAACCGTAGGCTTACAACAATCGAAATCCTCAGCAAGATTATCCTCTGGCTACAGAGTAAACTCTGCTGCCGATGACGCTGCCGGTCTTGCTATTTCCGAAAAGATGCGTTCACAGGTTAGAGGTCTTGATATGGCAACTAAGAACGCTCAAGATGGTATCTCCTTAATCCAAACTGCTGAAGGCTCCATGAAAGAAATCGGCGACATGACTCAACGTATTCGTGAGCTTGTTGTTCAAGCCTCCAACAGTACCTTAGAGGATTCTGACAGAAATAAAATCGCAGACGAGGTTCAACAGCTTTTAGACGAAATTACAAACATGGCTGGTAGAACAGAGTTTAATAAGAAAATCCTTGCTACTGGTGCATACGCTGAAGGACCAAAAGCAAACTTTGCATCTGGGGTTGGCAACAGTAAGGTTTATGTATTTAAGAACGGCGTTCATGTATCTGTAGGTTCCTTAGGTACAGCTACTAATACTGACGTTAAGGCTGCATTGTTAAAATATACTGCAGCAGTATCCAGAGGTGAAACAAAATTCTCATCCTTTAGTGGTACTGGAGCTCCTACTGCAAAAGCAACCAACAAGGTAGCCGGAGCTCTTGTAGGCGGTAAAGTTGTTGCTTCTGTAACCGTTGGTGGAACAACCAAGGTTGCAACAGGTGCTAAGCTATACCTACAAGTTGGTGCTAATGCTGGTCAAAAAATCGAATTTAACGTTGGTAGCTTAACAGCTTCCGCCTTAGGTATTTCTAATGTAGCTAACGCTATTAGAACACTTGCTGGTCATGCAACCTCCGGCGCTGCTGCTCATGGTATTTCTATGTTAATCAACTTCGTTGACATAGCCCTTGAGAAAGTATCCGAGGAAAGAGCTAAGCTTGGTGCTGTTCAAAACCGTCTTGAGTACACAATCAACAACTTAAAGACATCTTCCGAAAATCTATCCGCATCCGAGTCTCGTATTCGTGATACTGATATGGCTAAGGAAATGATGAACTTAACCAAGTCTAACGTTCTTCAACAGGCTGCTACTTCAATGCTTGCTCAAGCAAATCAAGCTCCACAAAACGTTTTAAGATTATTACAATAGTTCTAAACAGTTTTACTTAATGTACATAAGCAAATATTTTTGATTAAACACTTTATAGGAATTGTCCTTAAATAAGTTATATTAAGTGATTGTTTGAAATAAGTATCACACATTCTCAGAACAATCGCT
>CAYWBF010000044.1:0-11863 GCA_964456085.1 uncultured Eubacteriales bacterium | reverse complement strand
AAGGCTATATGGAGATAGAGTATAGTTTCCATTTAAGTATAGCCTTTCCCCAGTCAGCAAATTTGTTGCTTCACCTCCAGGGCTGTTAAAATGGATTGTATAATCGATATGTTCAGCGTTCACCCCAATCCATATTCGTTCCCCATAAAACTCACGTTCAAATACAAGCTGCCTGTTTGTTAAGGCTATAGTTCTATATCCTCCATATATAAGTGCTTTATTGTCTTTGCGTATGGCTGCAAGTCTAGAAATGAGTTCTGTCAGCTCATTCCATTGGGGAGAGGGTAGGGCAGGGCGTAGGGGTTCGTCGTTGCCGTTAAGTTTAGCTCCCTCCAAACCCCACTCACTGCCGTAATATATACAGGGAACGCCGGGCATACCAAACAAAAGCCCATAAATTAGGGGCAGATGGTTTTTATTATGTAAAATACTTGATACACGGCTTACGTCGTGATTATCTACAAAGGCTAATAATTGCTTGCCATTATAAATCGCCCAGTCTGTGTTGCCAAATTGACGATTTAAGGAGTAGTCTATTTCAAATAAATTCATGTCATTAAAGCTGGAGAATAGACCCTTGTAGCACTCATAATTTGTGCAGCTATGTAGCATTTCCTCGTTCACTATTCTATTATAGTCACCAAATAATATTTCCCCAAGGAGCAAAAAGTCCTCTTTGATTGAGGTGCAAAAGCTTTTTAGCTGCTTCATGAAATTATTGTCGAGACAGTAGGCAACATCTAAGCGTAAGCCGTCAATGCCAAATACCTCAATCCACATACGGACACAGGAGAAAAGATAGTCAACAACAGCAGGATTGCTTAAATTCAGCTTAACCAGCTCATAGTGTCCTTCCCACCCCTCATATGCAAACCCGTCATTAAAAGGTGAATTACTGTTAAAATCTAAATAAAACCAGTCCTTATAAGCCGATTGCTGACGAGTTCTCAATACATCTTGAAATGCCCAAAATCCTCTGCCAGTATGGTTAAACACCCCGTCTAGTACTACCCTATTACCGTTGCTCTTTAGGTGGCTGCATACTTGGACAAAATCCTCATTCGTCCCAAGTCTGCTATCAAGCTTACCATAATCTCTAGTATCGTAGCCATGCCTATCCGATTCAAATACCGGCGAAAAATATACAGCGTTTACATTTAGCTTTTTTAGGTGGGACACCCATTCCTTTACCTTTAAAATTCTCGGAACAGCCGGACTACCTCCGTCGTAGTTATTGTTTTCCTTAGGAGCACCGCAAAACCCTAATGGATAGAATTGATAAAAAATACTATTTTCAAACCACATAAATATTGTTCTCCTCTCAACATACATATCGATAAGTATATGAAGCAAAAATTAAAAAGAGCTTTCGCTCTTTTTTATCCAAATAATTCTTAAGCAAAAATACCATGCATAAACAACCGAAGCATACCTTCCGCCTTGCTTTCGTTTAATTCAAAGTGCCCTTGATACCAAAATCCAATATTTGCATTAATCATAGCAATAAAATGGCAAGCGCAGTCCAATTCCTTATTTTTCAAATTGTGATGGCAGCCAGCCATAGCCTTAAACATCTGTATAACAATTTCATACTGACGTGTAATATAAGGCTTGGTAATGATGGTCGTTTGCGCCGTGGGCGGGGCAAAGGACAGGGACAGCAGCATTAAATAAAAGGTTTTGTTTTCCTGGGCAAAAGTAAAGTAGGTGGTTATGACTCTTTTAAGGACAGGAAAAACGTCCTCATAGTATGACTCCGTATTTGGAGTGTATGTGCATACCTTTTGGAGCAAAAAGTTAAAACGCTCATAGTATTCTTCCAATATTGCTTTAAAAACTCCCTCCTTGCTCTGGAAGAAATAGTATAGCGTGGGTTTTGTAACGCCGGCCTGCTGTGTAAGCTCAGCTATGCCTACAGACTCATAACCTCTTTCTCCAAAAAGCTCCAATGCACATTGTAAAATAGTGTCTCGGCTATTTGTAGTACCCATGCTTAAGATTATATACCGATAGGTATATGAAGTCAAGCTTTATTATTTTATTTTGATTTGCCGAAATTGAAGCTTCTCTATCCAGCCCTTTTTATATTTTAAGGATATATAGCCAATCACAGAAATCACAACGGCTCCTATGCTGTCAACGATTAAGTCCTTCATAGTATCGGCTAGGGCGGCTTGTCCGCTTAGTGGCGCACCGTTTTCTAAGGCGAATTTTTGCATATTGGTCTTAAGCAGTATATCTGCCGAAAACTCGTAAATTTCCCAAACCACACCTAATGCTACGGCAAAGCAAAATGTAAATACAGCCACAAACAACGGGCTTAATGACACCGGAACATGGTCGGTTTTGTTTAGGAAGTTAATGAAAGAGAAGCCTAAAGCACCTAGCATTGCGCCGCTGAACGTATGCAGCATAGTATCCCAGTGGGGCACATTATAATAAAAGGAACGAACCTCGCCTAAGTATATGGCGCAGTAAAGAAAAATGGCATAAACAAAAATCATGTTAGAAGGAATACTTATATGGAGACGTTTTGAGGCTATACTAGGCAGTAGCATTGCAATCACACCTAGTATACACTGCAATAGCATTAAAACATAATCGCCCTTTACTCTAATGTCAGAATGATTTACAGGTGCTACTGTAGGTGCCAAGGCAATCCTTATAGATATGAAAATACAGGACATTATTAACGTAACAAATATAAAGTTAATAATATTTTGCTTACTAAAAAATTTTTTTAACATGTTTACCTCCTAGTTTGTCTGCTGTAACATTTGTCTGTTGTAACGTTACAAAAAAACGGTACACCCCCGTACCAAATTTTTGTAACGTTACAAAAATTTGGTACGGATATTGCACATTTTTTTGTGAATTATTCATCAATAATATTTGTAGACTAACACTTCGTCTGTTTTTTTGATCGTATATTATATTTTTATATAAAAAAAGCTCCTGCGTTACTTCAACACAGAAGCTGAATCAATAAAATTCAAGCGGCTAAGGCCGCCTTTCTTTATCTTCTTTTATTACGCTTATTAAGCCCCGCTTGTCTTTCATTTGAGGTTTTAAGCCAATCCTTAAATTTTTCTTCAAAAGAGGAGTTAGCGTCAACGGGGGGCTTTGGGCGGTACTCAACCACTTGCTCTTCCTGTTTTTTTGGTAAATCTCCTACCTCCTTTATGGATAGGGAGATTTTGTTGGTTTCTGCGTCTGCTGATAATACCTTCACCTTTACAATGTCACCGACAACCAAATGCTCATTGACGTTTTTTACAAAGCTTGAAGAAATGTGTGAAATGTGTACTAGCCCTTGTGTTTGATTGGGCAAGGCTATAATTGCCCCGAAAGGCTTAATTTTAATAACCTTTCCTTCTAAAATTGCTCCGGCTTCTAATTTTTCCGACATGAATTGACACCTCAAATTTAATTAAATAAAGTCTTGGGGGAGCTACACTCCCCCAAACCATCTTGCCTACATTATTATTTTAATTATAACATAAATCTTTCATTATGACAAATAAATTATAAAATAGTAATTTCAAAAATGCAAATATTTTTTTGGACTTACGTTATAACAGGTTTTAAATTTGAAAAAATTTCCAATACTTATAAATAGCTGCTTTCAAAAAAATAAACTATAAAAAAATAATAATATTCTACATAGCTCTTTTATTTTTATCAAAATTGTTATAAAATAAAAGAAACGAATGAATATTGAAGGAGTGGTACCAATGATATCGAATCAAATTTTACAAACCACTATAGAGGGCTTGAAAAATATAACGAGAAGAGATATTAGCGTTATTGAACGTGAAGGAAAGATTGTTGCTAGTACAGATGAGGAAATGCTTAATAAGAATTTCCCAGATTTGGAGAGCTTTATTAATTCCCATGCAGAGAGCCAGCTAATTTCCGGCTGCCAGTATTTTAAGGTTTTTGATAATGGAATTTCTGAGTATGTGGTAACAGTTAAGGGTGAGGACGAGGAAACCTACAGAATAGGCAAAATTACTGCCTTTCAAATACAAAATCTTCTAATCGCATATAAGGAGCGTTTTGATAAGGATAACTTTATCAAAAACCTGCTCCTTGACAATCTTCTTTTGGTAGACATATATAACAGAGCCAAAAAGCTGCATATAGAAAATAACGTAAGCAGAATCGTCTACCTTATAGAAACAGATATTGACAAGGAAATGAGCATGGTGGAAATAGTAAGAAGTATTTTCCCTGCTAAGCTTAAGGATTTTGTTACTGCTGTAGACGAAAAGAGCATTATTCTTGTTAAGGAGCTTCGTGAGAAGGACACTAGAGAGGACGTTGAAAAAATCGCTAAGGTGATTAGCGATACGCTTTCCACAGAAGCATTGCGTAAGGTTTACGTTGCCATGGGTACTGTTGTAAACGACCTTAACAGTGTTTCCGCTTCCTATAAGGAGGCTAAAATGGCTCTTGAGGTTGGAAAGATTTTTGAGCCGGAGAAAACAATTGTTAACTATGACAAGCTAGGCATAGGTAGACTTATTTATCAGCTGCCAACATCCCTTTGCAAAATGTTCATAAGCGAGGTACTTGACAATATCTCCATAGACCAATTCGACGAGGAAACCTTAACCACCGTTAATAAATTTTTTGAAAACAACCTTAACGTATCAGAAACCTCACGCCAGCTTTATATCCACAGAAACACTTTAGTATATAGACTGGATAAGCTCCAAAAAATGACTGGGCTTGATTTAAGAAATTTTGATGACGCTATTATTTTTAAGATTACTTTGATGGTTAGTAAGTACATGGCTTATAAGGATAATTTTGTTTATTAGTCTAGGGGGGTTGGGGGAGTGAAGCTCCCCCAAATCTATATATCTCTTTTATTAAAATTTTAAACACAGAAAAAGTCCACTACCGTTTTTAAATGGTGGTGGACTTTTTTTAATTAAATCCTATGTTTGTAAAAATTAATAAGTTACCTTCATACCTTCAGCCAAAGCCTTATTTGATGCATTCTTAATAACAATCTCTCCGTTTGTAATTCCCTCTAATGCTACTGTTTGTGTGTTCGATGAACTACCCTTTGTAATAGGTGTGATTACTGCTTTACCGTCAATTACAGTGAAAACACTATCCTCCGTTCCGGATTTAAAAAGAGCTGTATTTGGCAACGGTATTACATTTTCAGCTCTATAGCTTGTGTACACAACCGACATTCCATATCCACTACCTGCCGTAGTCAATTCCTCAGTAGGCTCAATAATAACCTTTACCTTCTGTTGAACGATACCCAAGGTAGAAACCTTTTCCTCTGCCCAAGAGGATATTTCCTTAATAACACCCTTGTAGGAAAAATCCTGCTCACGTCCCTTATGCACCAAGGTTACTGTACTCCCCGGCTTTAGGCTGGTTACATCTGTAGTAGAAACATAGCTTTCCACTCGTATGCCTGTTTCAGATTTTATGGTGCATAGGTGATCTTGTACTGACACATCTGTCAAGGTTTTCACAGGTATTTCTGTAATATATCCGTCTTGGGCGGCAATTATTTCACATTCCTGTATATTATCCTCTAATGTAGATATAGATATTTGCTCAAGATTAATAAGTGTTTGGTAGTATGCTATGGAGTCGGACTTGTAATCCTTGCTTAGGTTGCCCGAGGCCGCCTCTATTTGAGCTTCAATCTGCCTTATGGTTGCCTCTGTCTGCTCCTGCTTGCTTTGGGATTGAAGGGAGGTTATGTCTGTAGCTTCTCCGTATTTTTGCTTAAGCTTTTGAAGCTCTCCCTCTATTGCTGCCTTTTCTGTTTCAAGCTGACTAATTTTATTCTGAATGGTACCTAGGGCAAGCTGATTATTTTCAAGCTCACTTTTGCTAATAGCCCCAGCTTGATATAGTATTTGATAGTCTTTTACAAGCTGCTCTTGATGAGCCAGGTTTTTTTCTTCTTGCTCTAGGGTGATTTCTATAGCCTTAAGCTGTTCCTGTGGTAATGTAAGGCTTACATTGGCTGTAGTTACATCGCCCATTTTTGCTTCGGCTTTAACCTGCTCCAATCTTGCCTTAAGCTCCGATAGGCTTGCTGAGTAGGTATCCTTTGTATTTTGCTCGTTTCTTACGATTTCGCCTATTTTTGCTCTGTATCCGGCTATGTTGTTTTCATGACGTGAAATAGCCGTTTCATATTCCTTAGGGTCAATTCTTGCAATGCGGTCACCTTTTTTTACCACCGTGCCTTTATCTGCAAAAACCTCTACAACCTTTCCCTTTACGTTGGAATACACCTTATAATCCTCTGCCGAAACAACAACTCCGTCCTCGGAAAAGGTAAACTCAACCTCCTGTGGCTGTGCCACAACAACCTCTACAGCCAAAGGGCGCGTGCTGGAATAAACAACAGCTCCAGCAGCAGCGGCAATAACCGCTATAAAAATTATTATCTTAAATATTTTTTTCACTTTGTCACTCTCTCTCCTTTAAAACTTCGACTAGCTTGTATTTGCCGATTTGCCTTTTTGCCATATAATTTGAAAGCATAACCGCTATGGTACAGCCAACGGCTGAATATAAGGTAGACATTACCGACAGATTTATAATAAAGGTGTTCTCGTCTGAGCTAAAGTTGGCGGCTATAGGGTCCTTTATAACCAACGCAAGGAAGAAACCCAAAACACAGCCAATAACAAACAGCACCCAGTGCTCAAAGGAATTTACCTCCGCCGTCTCTCCCACAGAAAAGCCTAATATACGCATGGTTGCAAGCTCCCTCTGCTTTTCTGCCATGGAAATACGAGAAACGTTGTAAATTACGCCAAAGCACATGCAAAGGGACATAATAACCAGCATATACAAAAGCCCTGTAGTTGCCACAGAACCTTCCCTAATCAGCTGTGCGGATCTTTCCTGGTCTATTGCCGCTCTAACGTTTGGTGCGTATATCAGCTCATCCATAATCCTGTTTTTATTAAAGCTGTCTGTGTTAAGCATTATGAAGTTGGTTATATCGGACTGCCCAATTATTTTGTTTAGCTGGGAAAATTCCATATAACAGCCTACACCCATTGGTTCTGTTATAATTTTTGATACTATAATAAAAATGTTCTCACGCAAGTATGGGCTTTCTACCTCTACCACATCACCCTCGGACACATTTAGCTGCTGTGCAACCCTTGTGTTAATAAGCAGTCCATTATCCGGAATTTCCTGTATATTATACCCCTCGTCCACTACGTTATATAGCTGTGAGGTTTTGCTTATACCATAAATAGATAATTCTTTTTTTCTGTTTTTAAAGTATAAGGTAGATGGTACGGTAAGTAAGCCTTCTGCCTCTGAGACTCCGCCAAGCCTTTTTATGTCTTGTATGGCAGAATTAAGTGGGGTAAATTCGTCCAAAACAGCATGTATGTCGTGCTTCTCTGTAATATCAGTCACGCTGGTCATTGCATCGGTGAAGGATATGGAGAAGGCAATTAGAACATTTGTCAAGGAAAAGCTCATAACAATGCTTAAAACAGTAAGCATACTCCTTACTCGGCTTCTTGATATACCTCTCAAAGCCATAATACCTCTTTGGTTAAGCATTGTTTTTATTATTTTGCCGTCCATCTTAAATTTTCCTGTTTTAACTGTGGGCACGGCGGCACGCATTGCTTCTGCCGGATGAATTTTTGTTACAGACCTTGCGCCAAGAGAAACGGCGGTAAAGCTTACACCTATAGATAAAACCAGCGCCCATATACATACGGCAGACGACATGACAAAAGATGACATCGGTACATTAAACGCAGTTAGAATCATTGTGAAATAGTAGTTGCCTATGAAATATCCTCCCACCAAGGACAGCAAAAATCCTGCAATCCCAGTGACAGCACCGTAAATAAAATACCCGTAGATTATTTCCGCATTACTATAGCCGAAGGCTTTGAATGTACCAATCTCCGCACGTTCCTGCTCAATAAACCGCTTTAACATTATATAAAGCATAATGATAGATACTAGCAAAAATAAAACAGGTATTATTGTAGCAATACTGGAAAGGGTAGTTACGTTGCTTTTTAAATAAATGTGGCTTACATGGTCTTTCATTTTAAAAAGTCCAGTCATGCCGTATTTTTTCAGCTCGCTTTTCAATGCCAGCTCTATGTCCTCAAACTTTACGCCCTTTTCCAGTCCTATGCTTATATCAGTAACCATGCCTTGCTGATTTGTTAATTCCTCAAGTAAGGATTTTTCAATATAGCCTACGGTGTTTTTCGAGTCGTCATAGCCTGATATAACAAGATACTCAGGGCTTTCCGCCGAACCGGCTATGTTAAACTGGCGCATTCTGCCGTTTACAATTAATTCTATGGGCATACCTTCACTCAAGGTATTCTTGTTATAAAAAACCTTGCCAAGCCAAATATTTGACGGATTATTTGTTTGAGAGCCATTTAAGGTGAATAGGTTAAGGGTAGGAGGCTCTTTGAAATCCATGGAAATAAGCCTAACTCTAATGAGGTCGCCGTCCTTTATGCCCTTGACAGATTTTGTAAGCTTGCCCTCTACGGTTTTTATCCCGTCTATTTTTTCCAGAGCGGTAAGCCCTGACTGGGGCATGGACAACACAGTTGCAAATACATCAGCAAAGGCTTCCTTTTCAAAATAAATATCCGATGCCTCATCTATCTTAATACTTGCGCTAAGCATTCCCACAAAAACCGCCATGCCTATGGCTAAAACCGAAATACACGCTATATACGATCGCTTATGCCGCCAAATGGTGCGAAGGCTTTTGAATAAAATGGATTTTCTCACCATTTCACCTCTTTTGGGGAAAGAGGGCTTTCGTTGACAATGATTTTGTCAAGGTAGCCGTCTTTAATATAAAAGGTTCTGTGAGCTATAGATGCTATTTCGGCGTTATGTGTTATGATTACCACCGTTTTGCCGTAGTCCTTGTTAAACTGGGTAAGCAGCTCCAAAACCTCTGCACCTGTCTTTACGTCCAAAGCACCTGTTGGCTCGTCGCACAAAAGCAAATCGGGGTTCTTTGCCAATGCACGGGCAATAGCCACTCTTTGCTGCTGCCCACCCGACATTTGGGAGGGGAAGTGCTCCGCTCTATCCGCAAGCCCTGTCTTTTTCAGTAATTCATTGCAATCTATAGGTGACTTAGAAATTTCCATTGCCATTTCAATATTTTCTCTTGCCGTTAGATTAGGTATAAGGTTGTAAAACTGGAAAACAAAGCCTACATGCTCACGGCGAAAGCGAGTAAGCTCCTTTTCTCCTGCGCCGGAAAGGTTATTGCCCTTAAAATACATTTCTCCGTAGGTCATTTGGTCAATGCCCCCAAGTATATTAAGCAGGGTTGATTTCCCTGAGCCACTGGGGCCAAGTATAACCACAAATTCCCCTTCAAACAGCTCGAAGGAAATGCCCTTAAGCACCTGCAGCTCTACCTCTCCTGTCTGATAATTTTTAAAAATTTCATTTGCCTTAATTATTGTTTCCAAAATGGATACCGCCTTTGATTGAAAATAATTCAGAAAGTTACATTGTTACTTAGTATAATCAAAAAAATATGAATGTATATGGAATTTAACCCAGCGGTAAAAAATCGCTACTGAACGGTTTAATAGGCTAGACACCATAGTTTTTAAAATGGTATACTGTATGCGAAAATTTATGGTAAAGGAGAGTACCCTATTGCTGCAAATAGCTTGCTGTGACGACAATAAGAATTTTTTAGACATGTTGGTTAGCCTTATTGAAGGATTTTTTAAATCAGAAGGTATGCCCTGTAATGTGAGTGCCTTTACAAACGGAGAGGAACTAATAGAAGCATTCAAAAGAAATAACCAGCCCTATGACGTGGTTTTCTTGGATATAGATATGCCTGCCATAAACGGAAAGGACGTAGCTAAGGCTTTAAGGAGTATGGACTCAGCCTTTAAGCTGATTTTTATTTCTGCTCACGAAAATGAGGTATTTAACTGTTTTGAATATGACGTATTGGATTTTATACCAAAGCGCTTAACCGAAGGCAATATTATTAAAACCCTTCATCGCACCGTACAAGCGGTAAAGTTTAAAAACGAGGAGTATCATTTTTTTGAAGTAAAGGGCACTCGAGGTAGAACAGAGACAATTAGGGTACTACTTTCCGATATATTTTATTTTGAATCCATTAACAGAAAGGTTTATCTTAACGAAAGAGACGGAAGCTACGAGCTTACAAAGTTGAAATGGAATCAAATAGAGCTTAAGTATTTACCACTAAGCTTTGTGGAACCCCATAGAGGGTATCTTGTAAACGTAAAATTTATTGCGGCTATAAAGGATACTTTAATTGAGCTGGACAACGGAGTGCTGCTGCCCCTTGGGCGGCGAAACAAAAAAACTGTAGAAAACATGCTTTTAAGTCTTATAGATTAGCTCACCCCTTAATATCTGTTGAATTAAACCCCTTGATAAAAGGAGAAATAGTATGTTTATACGTTTAATAGGAACAAATCTGGCAGACATGTTGGTATATTACTTTGCTACGCTGTTTTGTATAGCTATAGTTTTTTATACGGCGCAGGCTTCCCTTACTCCTAAAAATAGAGGGCTTAATGGTAAAGTATTGTATGTGCTTGTACATTTTTTGGCAAGTGGACTGCTTTTATTTTATGATACCTTTCTTTTTGACTTACCTCCTGTACTAAAGGTGTTTGTTCGGTATGCTTATATTTTGATTTGCTACTCTGCTCTACTTTGTGTGATGTACAAGGGAAGCATAAGCAAAATCTTATCCCTTGCCAATATTTCCTTACTTGTAAATGTTGTAGCAAGTGCCTTTATTTACTACATAGGGTTTATGCTTAGTGGAGGCAAAGAATATATTAGTGAGGTTATATCAATTCAGCTGTTTGTTACCCAAGGCTTGATTTTTATTACCATGCTGGTGCTATCAGGCTTTGTAATAAAATTCGCTAGGAATATTCCCCATGATGTGCCTAACAAATATTGGCAGACTCTTGCGGCAATGGAGGTTATGATGCATTTTGTAGCTATAGTGCCCTCGGATATACTGCTTATTATGCCTTTTAATCCTGTTCTTAATCTATGTGCAGTATTGCTAATTCTGTTTTCTATAACTGGAGGTATACTTGCTATATTGATGTTCAGCCAGATTACCCAGTTTTATAATATGGAGAAACAGCATGTGCTCCTAACCACTCAAAATGCTGCATTGCTTGCCCAGCTTAGCGCAGAAAACACCAGAAACGAAAATCTTCGCAGCTTTAAGCATGATATAAACGGGTTGCTTACTGCTATCTTTGTATTGGCAGAGAACAAAAAGTTTGAGAACATAAAAAGCATAGCAGAAGGCAAGCTTAAGCTGCTTAAGGAAAACGAAACTAAGGTATATACAGAGAACCAGTTAATAGACGGGATACTTAATATTAAGCTGGCAGATATTAGTAAGGCAGAAATACCTGTAGAAACGGAGCTTGCACATTTAGATAAAGCCTTGCCCTTTGCCTCAGAGGATATATGCTCTATACTGCTTAATCTTATAGAAAATGCCGTAGACGCAAGCCTTAAGCTAAAGGAAGCCGGAGGAGAGCCTTTAATATATATTAAAATTTGTATATATAAAAATCATTTGAGTGTAATTGTTAAAAATTTTTATTGCGGCGAGATTGTGATAAATGGTAATCAGCCTGTCACGACTAAGGCTGATAAGCGGCTTCATGGTTACGGGTTAAGGAATGTGGAGCTTTATGTTGGCAAATATAACGGTATATTTCGATATACTTTTAAAGATGGGGAGTTTACGACAAAGGTGATGCTGCCCCTTGGTGAAGGTGGGCAATAAAAAATACCCTGTAAG
>CAYWBF010000043.1:0-11953 GCA_964456085.1 uncultured Eubacteriales bacterium | reverse complement strand
TGAACTTAAAGAAATTAGCCATAGAAGAAGATTTTATAAGCTACAAGCTTGTAAAGGAGTTAACCTCAGAAGCCGGTATAGAAAAATTTTATGATGTATCTATGTTTCTAAAGCAGCTAAGAATGATTAAGGACAGCAATGAACTTGAGCATATAAAAAAGGCTTGCGAAATAACAGACAAAGCCTTTGAGCACATACTAAACTTTATTTCTGTAGGCAAAAGCGAGCAGGCAGTAAATTTAGAGCTGGCAAGGTATATGAAGGCCTTTCCCGGAGTTGAAGGCACTGCTGAGATATTTATAGTAGCCAGCGGCGCTCGTTCCTCCTTACCTCATGGAATTGCTTCCCAAAAGCTAATTGAAAATGGTGACCTTCTACTTCTGGACTTTGGCTGCAATTATAAAGGCTATTGGTCAGATGTTTCCAGAACGGTGGTTATGGGAGAGGCAAACGAAAAGCAAATTGAAATTTATAATATTGTTAAAGAGGCACAGGAAAAAGCAATTGAAGCTATAAGCGCTGGAAAAACCGGAAGGGAAATAGATTCTATAGCCAGAAACTATATTTCTCAGAACGGCTATGGAGAATGCTTTGGCCATGGCTTAGGACATAGCTTTGGGTTGGAAATTCATGAACAGCCACGTCTTGCACAAAACACCGCTGGTGATATAATTCTGCAAGAAGGCATGGTGCTAACCGTTGAGCCGGGTATTTATATAGAAGGCTTTGGTGGAGTAAGAATTGAAGATGATGTAGTAGTAGCTTCCAATGGCTATCAATTGTTAACTAAGTGTAATAAGGAATTAATTCTACTTTAAAAGGAGGTTGAAAAATGAGTAAGGACTTAACAGCATCAATCAAGCAAAAGGTTTATGACGCAGGACTTTTGCCCCTTAAGTCGCAAGCAGAATTATGGAGTAATATTTTAAAGGACAAAATGGATAAGGTACTGCCCCTAGCCATGAAAGAAACGGGCATTGATATGTGGCTAATAATTTGCAGAGAAAACTGTGAGGACCCTTTATTTAAAACTATTGTAACATGGGATATGCCAAGCGCCAGAAGGCTTACCATTTTGGCGTATGTATATAATAAGCAGGAACATAAAGTTAAACCTTTAATATTAGGTGGCCCCTCTCCTGAAATGGCAAAGCTGTACACAAATGTAAAAACGCCGGAAGAAGATGTAAGGGATTGCCTTAACAGAATTTTAGCAGAGTATAACCCAGAAAAAATTGGAGTAAATAAAAGCCCACTTTACGGTTTTTGCGACGGACTTACAGCAACACTTGAAGATATGATAAATGAAAAGCTTGGAGAAGATTACAAAGATAGATTGGCAAGTGCAGAGGATTTATCCTTAAGATGGCTGCAAACTGTAACTGACAAAGAGCTTTCTATTATGGAAAAGCTTACAGAAATAACCCATGACATAATAAATCTATCCTTCTCCAAAGCAATCATAACCGTTGGAACTACAACTACCACCCATATTGAATGGTTTATGCGAGATACCATTTTAGATATGGGCTTTGATTTCTGGTTTGGGCCAGATATAGACCTTCAACGTAAGGGCAGTAAAGTTTCTCGTATGTTTAATTCTGTTATTGAGCATGGCGACCTTTTACATTGCGATATTGGTGTTTGCTGTAGATTTATCCCGCTTCATACTGATGTTCAGCGGCTTGCTTATGTATTAATGGACAATGAAAAAGCTGTGCCAGACTATATTAAAAATCTTCTAAAAACAGGAAACAGGTTACAGGATATTACCACAGAGGCCTTTAGAGCAGGGGTTAAAGGTAATGAGGTGTTCACTAAGGCAATAGAAGCCGCTAAGGCAGAAGGTATAGAACCTATGCTTTATACCCACCCTTTGGGCACCTTTGGTCATGGGGCAGGTCCTACTATTGGCATGTATGACAATCAAGCTCCTGTAAAAGGCAAGGGTGAAAAGCTTCTTAAAAACAACACCTGCTATGCGCTGGAGCTTAACATAAAAATGCCAATTGCCCAGTGGGATAATCAAGAAGTATTTGCATATTTAGAGGAAGATATTTACTTTAATGAAAAGGTAAGATACATTAGCGGGCGTCAAACAGAAATTATTGAAGTATAGGAGAACAATATGCCAAGCCATGATTTAATTAAAAAATACGCCCACTTACTTGTAAATTTTGGTGTAAACGTAAAAAAAGGCAGCTACTTAGTAATAAACGCAACTACAGATGCCACGCAGGTTGTACGATTATTAACTAAGGCCGCTTTAGAAAAGGGCGCAAAAGATGTAATTGTATTTTACACCGACCCATATGTAGATAAGGAAAGAACACAGGTACTTGATTTTAACACACTAAGCACCTTGCCGGAGTGGCACAAACTAGCTATGGAGCACTATTTCAGCCAAGGCGCAGATTCAATTATTTTAAAAAGCCACTACCCTGCCCTTATGGAAGAGATTTCCGACGAAGCCTCCGGCGCTTTAGCCACATTTTCGGAAAAAAGCCGAAGCTATGTGAGAAAAGGTGTATTTGAAAACAACAGCCATTGGTGCGTAGCCTGTGTGCCTAATGTGGAATGGGCGGCACATATTTTCCCTAATATGGACAAAGAAAAGGCGTTGGAAACACTTTGGCAGCATTTGCTTGACTTTTGTTTAATTGATATGGAAGCTGACCCGGTTTTACGTTGGCATGAGGACAGAAAATTATTTTGGGGTTATAAAGAAGCGCTGGACAAAATGGATATTGATTTTATACACTTTAAAAATTCTTTGGGCACAGATATAAAAATAGGCTTTAACCCATCTCATTGCTGGACATGTGGCATAAGCTCGGATAATTTTAATGATGATAATTATTTGCCTAACATACCTACCGCAGAAATTGCAACCTCACCGGATAAATTCAGGGCGGAGGGCAAGGTGGTTTCCACTAAGGCTCTTATACTCGGCGGTAAGTTAATTGACAAGTTTTATTTGGTATTTAAAGAGGGAAAAGTAGTAGAAGCCCATGCAGAGGTTGGAAATGAGCTTTTACAGCATTGCCTTAACACAGATGAAGGCAGCAGATACCTTGGCGAGGTGGCGCTGGTTTCAAAGGATTCACCAATTGCTCAAAAGGGCATAATCTACTACTCAACTCTCCTTGACGAAAATGCCTCCTGTCATTTGGCCTTAGGTAAAGGCTTTCCACAGTGCATTAAAGATTTCTCCTCAAAAAATTCCTTCCAAAGCTTTAACTTAAACGATTCTTGCTTACATGTAGATTTTATGTTTGGCTCAGATGATTTATCTGCTGTTGCTTACACCAAAGCCGGCGAGGAAATTACTCTGCTTAAAGATGGCTTAATTATTATATAAAAAATGGCTTATGCCTCTACCAGGGCATAAGCCATTTTTATTTAACCTCATCTATTTCCAAAATCGCCTTTTTTATATACTCGTTTGTTATCTTAATGAAGCTGCCTTTGACCCCCATAGTTTTAATCTGAATAACTCCTGCGCTTTCCAGCTTTTTTATTGCACTGCTTACTGTTGAGGGTGTTACATAAGCGGTTGAAGATACATTGCTTAAAAAAACTACACCCTCTTCTCCCGTAATAAAGTCCATTAAAGCCTTTACGGCACGTTTTTCGCTGTAGGATAAGGAGTTTATAGCTAGTGTTGTACAAGCAACGGCCATTGCTCTGCGCTCAGTTTCCAAATGGTCTTGACGCATTAGCTCCAGCGATATAACAACAGCTGCATATTCACAAAGCAGTTCTTCATTATCATCAAATGCCTCTCCGTATCGAATAAGCAAAAGCCCTGCCTTTTTCTTATAATTGCAATAAACAGGTACAAGAGTATATTGTCTATCGCTATAAATACATTCATTTACCTCCGGACATGTACAAACGGGCTTTTTTTCATAAACGTTATATATGGCATCGTTAATGTTTTCAAAAATTTTCATATAACTATCCGGCATAAGAGGATTTTCTAAACAAGCCTCATTGTGTGGGCAAAAATAGTTGCCGGAAACATGGAAGGAAAAAATATTGCCTTTACTGTTAAACAAATAAATATTGCAGTCCAAAATTTCGCAAAGCTGCTTAATTAGGTCGTTTAAAGGAACGGTACTGGTAGAGGACAGCTTTAGAACCGAATTAAGTTGCTTAATTTTATATACAATGTCACTCATAAATACCTCATCCCAAAGCTTTTTATCTAATATACAGCAGTTGCTTGAAAAATTCAATATTAGATTCCACTATGGGATTTGAGGAAGCTTGCTCCCCCGTTTGTTAACAGACTCAGGTATCTTTAGTACATGCTGCCAAGTTCCATTAGCCTAACTATACCTACGATAACCAACAAATTCAAACCAAAAGCCAAAGGCACACCTATTGTAAATTTAAGATGCTTCGTCTTATGACGAAAAACATACATACTAAACCATGCCCCAAGGCCACCCATAAATACTGCATAAAGAATGAGCGCCCTTTCACTAATTCGCCGCTGCCCGCATTTTGACCGCCGCTTGTCAATACCGTACACAGTAAAAACAAACAGATTCCAGAATGCATAGCAAAGGATAGCCGTATACATCCTGCTCATTTGTATCCCCCTTAAACCTTACTACCTATTTTGCAACCCCTGCAAATAAACCTTCATGTTAATTAAATCTACATCAGCCCTTATCCCCTCGAACTTTATCAACGTAGAAAGGCTAACATACCTTTTTCCATTAATAAATTCCACCTCATAGCTGTTAGAGTTGTTTTTTAGGCCTTCATTAAAAAATGCTTCACTAACAAAAATAGCTTCTTCTCTTTTATACGCCGGCAAAGGAAATTTAATAATTTGTGGCAGCTTTTCTTTAAAGGAATAAACTTCTAAGCCGGAAATATAAGCTTCATTTGAGATAGCTGACTTGTATGAGTTTAGTATTTCATCGTCAGCAGTCACAGAAAAATTATCGCCCACATGCTTTGAGGAGATTTCTATTCCGTTAAAATCCATATAATTTATACATTTAATCCTAGGGTAATTCTCCCTAATTGTTTCATAAGCCGATAAAATCTCTTCTGCCGCCGCCTCGGTATAATACACATGATTAACACTTGAAAAGTGGCTAATAGCAAGCTCTGATACAACTATAGGCTTACTAGCCTGAAATTTATAATAAAAATTTTCCAGTCTATCAAACATACTACCTTCAAAGGGCTGACCTTTATCCGATATTTCTCGGTAAAGGCTAATCCCAACCCAGTCTGTCATTTCGTCTCCCGGATAAAAAACCTCTGCCTGGTCTGCCCTAGTACCTGCCACACTATAAACAAATGCCGCATTGGGTGCATAAGCTTTAAAAGCCAAGCGAGCCTTACTGTATAAGCTTTTATATTCCTCCGGCTTAAAGCCGTTATTTTTCCCCACAGGAAAATAATCCACAAACACAGGAATATAGTATTCCCCAAACTCCCTTGCGGTCTTTTCCAAAAGAGACGTGTCAAATGGATCTTGGCCTTCTCCCGGGTTAATTACAATATATGGCGTAGAATAATTAGAAAGGCAGTCCAGCACAAAATTTGTGGGAAAGGCGTCCCCCAAATTCATATAGTACACATAAATTTGGTGCTTCTTACCTGTAGCGGCCTCAAAATTTTTTATACTGAAATCAATGGCCTTATTGGACAAAATATACGCCCCCAGGTAGCAACCATTAGGAGGCTCATAAAGGGAAAGGCTGTAGTCAGCCTTATCATAATAAAGGGAAAGCTCAACAGCCTCGGGCTGTGGAGTAGGTTGAGGGGCAGGCATGGCAAGCACCTGCTCAACATGAGGTGTAACCTCCGCCTGTTCTCTAGGCGTAGCATGGCCGCACCCAGTTAGCAAGACAAGAAGAAGCAATAATAGCTTTTTCATTAATTAATCCTCTCTTTATAGCCCCCTAAATATTTTGCAAAATGGCTTAACCATTCATAATCCCCAGATATGTATTAAGTGCCTCTAGGTAATTTAGAGCAACCCCCCTGCCCTTTTCAATCAAAAGCCTTTTATCAAATTCAGAATATGGAATAGATTTGCCCTTGCCCTCTAGGCTTGCAGCATAAAAATTCTTCAGCGTACTTAAAGGCATAAGAAAAAATTCATTGGCAAAACGAAAATATACAATTAAAAATGCTATCCCCTTCTGCCCTTCAAATTTTTCCATAAAGCTAATTTGGTGAGAATGAATGTTTTTTAAGGGAAAGGATTTCAGCGCCGTCTCCTTTGCATCAAAGCAAACGGGTATTCCTTGCACAACTCCAATATAGTCTACTGTGCTTTTCTGCTCAAAAAAAGCCTTTGTTATTGTTCTTGAGTTGTTTGAGATTTCCACCGGGGTTATGGGAGTAGGCACCTTTTGAATAACTGCCAGGTTTTTGTCCATATAAAAGCTGTTGGCCGCATTAATAAACTCCTCTAAGGCACTACCCCTTAAGCCCCTTGTATTCCAATAGCCCATACCAATATTTTCCCCTTGTTTTTATGGTTTTATACCTTTTAATGGGTTTAGTAAATTCTCCATTACCGCCCTTGCGTTTCTTTGCATTATCTTTTTACCTACCCAACAAAAGGCGGCTTCCCTATACTTTTCAGCAAACTGCTTATTGGATAGCTGCAAAAGTCCTTCCAAATCAATTTCCTTTTCTTCTATATTATTAATACAACCCACAAACTCACTGCCTGTATTATGAGGGCAAGCTCTCTGGCAAATATCGCAGCCATAAATGGAATTTCCCAGGAAATATTTCTCCTCTTGGGTTAGATCTCCCTTTTTCTGGGTTAAAAATGAAATGCATTTCTTATAATCAAAATCCTTGGGAGAATTGCCTAGCGCCCCTGTTGGGCAACTTTCAATACATCGTCTGCACTCGCCCTCAAACCCAAAGCAGCAAGTCCTGTCAGCCCCATGCAAGTAAATTTCCTCCCAAGGATTCAGACTTAAATCCGTTAAAATATAACCAATATTAAAAAAAGAGCCGAATTTTTTAGAAATGACAGAAGTGTTTCTTCCTAAAAAACCCAACCCTGCTTTAATGGCAAGCTCACGCTCAATTAGTGGGCCTGTATCAACAAAGCACATATATTTAAAATCTGTTATCCCTTTAATTCTATCAACTAAGGCGCTAAGGAGATTTTTTACTCTTATATGGTAATCCCTCCCAACAGCACCAAGGGAAAGCTCACCTCTGATTTTTCCGTCAGCTTCATAGCCAATACTTTGGTTATACCCTACCCCTATAACAATGATGCTGTTACACTCGGGCATAGTCTCCTTGGGAAAGCACCGCTTCGATTCCGTTATCCCATTAGGCAAAAAAGGGGTATCCTTTTTTAGGGCAGGGCTGTCTAAAGACATCAGAGGCTTACTGTCACAAACCCCTGCGATAATATTATTTTCCTCTGCAAAAGCCTTAATTTCCTTTTCAACCTTCATGGTACTTAAAATTCTTTCTATATATTGTAGTAGTCATTCCCTCAGCTACCCTAAAGACGCTTCTAAAATGCCGTGCATCATCATACCCAACCTTCGCCGCAATCATATCGTCATCAAGTGTGGTTTCACGTAAAAGCTTCTTAGCATGGTTAAGGCGCACCCCCACCACATATTCAAACAGCGGCTTTCCTTCCTTTTCTACAAAAAGGTTATTTAAGTATTCCGGGGTGGTATTTAAGCTAAGAGCAATCTTTTTTAAAGAGAATCCCTCAAAATATTTCTCCTCCAAATACTCTTTAGTGGTGTTTAGTAAATAATCATCACTTTTTTTATGGCTAAGCTTAGAATGCTCGCAGAATTTTTTCAACGCCTCTGACATATATTCATGGGCGGCAGAAATGGAGTTTTGCTCCAAAATTTCCTTTGACGGGAAAAATGTAGTAAACAAATTTTGCAAGTCCATATTAAGCTCACTGGCGTAACGATTTATGGAAATAAGCATGTTTGTAATAATTTTGGGTAAAAGCTTATTAGGCAACGGCTCACACTGGGCAAGGGAATCAAAAATATCCTTAAGAAGCTTTTTAGCATACTCATACTCACCAATAACTGCGGTATAAACAAGCTTTTCCTCCTTAGACTTAGGGTATCTGTAGGTGATAAAATTATTCGGCTCCACATACCATATAGGTATTACTGTGTTGCTCCCCAGGTGAAATCTGTATCTAAGGGCACTTTCAGCCTCCTTATAGGAAACGGCAAGGTCGGTAAGCTCATAGGTGCGCCCTATTCCAATGGACACCCTAAATCCAAGTCTGTCATGTATAGCCGCCTTAATCCCCTCACATAGCTCAATAATCTGCTCCTGTGGCATATTTCCGCTTAATATTACAGTAACAGCGTTAAGCTCCTTAATAAAGGCAATACCACCGCTACCCGTCAAAAACTCAGTAGCAATTTGGCAAAGCTTAAAAACCAACAAATGCTTCTCCTGCTCTGTCAAGGTAAGAATTATTTTTTTAAAGCTGTCCATACGAATTATAATAGCGGTATTTTTACCTTGCAGCCGAATATTAAAATATCTTAAGGCTTCATCAATTTCTAGCTTATCCTTAATATGCCCTTTAACAAGATTGGTCAAAAAAATTGTCTGGAACTCACCCTTATGAGCAAGGTAACTATTAAAAACTTCCTTTTCCTTCTGCTCCTTGTCCTCAAGGTTTTTAAAAAACTCAACAGCAGCCTCCAATGCATTATCCACATCGGCAGGCTTAAGAGGCTTATATATGACAAAAACTGCCCCGTATTCAAGAGCCTTGTTCAAATAAGCCTCCTCTGTATATGTTCCGTACAGTATAAACATTGTATTGGGAAGTAATTCATAAATATCTCTTATGATTTGGGTATTCCTAACCCCAAGGAATTTTATGTCACAAACAATAAGACTAGGCTTATCTGCCTTAACTGCTGTAAAAAAATCCTGAGAATAATCAGTGTACACCCTTGCGATTTCAAACTGGGGATACCCCTTGCTTATGTGAAGCTTAAGGGTTTTTAATGTTTCTAAATCGTGGTCGGCTAAAAAAAGCTTACGCGCTGCCATATATATCCTCATCTAGGGTATTGCTACTGCCTTTGCAGGCTGTTCATACCCTTTTCTATTTTATTAAGCATTTCTTCGGCGCTTTGGGTGTTGTTCAAAAAATCTCCAAGCTCCGTTTGCATTAAAAGAGAAAACTTTTCAAAATAAGGGGTGCTTGGACGTGGTACAGCGTTGGTTATGGCGTTAATAAAACTTTTGTTTGTGAAATGTGGGTTTACAAAAACCGTTTCCTGGTCTACCAATACCTCGCTGTAGGTTGGAATCTTGCCACCGTATATGGCGGAAATTTTTTGCCCCTCAAAGCTTGACAAATATTTTATAAAGTCCCAAGCCTCGTCTTTATACTTGGAATTTGCATTAATGGCTGACATATACCCCGACAGCATAGCAACAGAACCAGCCTCCCCCTTTGGTAACGGCGCAAGGGAAAACTTTCCGTAAACCTTAGAGGTGGATTTATTACCCAAAGCCCAAGCATAGGGCAGGTTACGCATAAGAGCGCTTTCCCCCTCCAAAAAGCTAACACAGGCCGCATTTCCAGTCATCTTATACAAATCCTCCGGCACAAAGTCAGAGGTATAAATCTCCTTGAACTTTTCCAGCCCCTTTATGGTTTCCTCTTTTTTAATAGAGAGGTTGCCGTTTTTGTCAAGAATCTGTCCACCATAGGAATAAATAAGCTCCAGCGCCTCACTTACAAGGGCATCGGATTCCTTTCCAGCAAACACATAGCTGTAGGCTGAGTTTCCATTTGCCTTAATACTTTTGGAAAGGGTAATTAGCTCGTCCCAGGTTGCCGGAGTTTTATCTACAATGTCATTTCTGAAATATAGCATTGCTGTGGAAATACTGCGCGGCAGAGCATACAGTTTACCGTTATACTTAGCCGCCTCCACGGAGGAGCTAATGTATGCACCAAGGTCAAGCTTATCTTTTGCCACATATTCGTCCACAGGCACAATAAAGTTGTTCACGGCAAATTCTGCCTTCCATATCACGTCCATGTCAATAACATCGTAACGAGTCTCACCGTTTTTTAGCGCCAGCCTTAATTGGCTGTAGTATTCTGTGGAATCGGAAGGAAGCTCTTGATATTTTACAAAAATCTTGTCGCTTTTGGCGTTGTAGCTTTCTATGAGCTTAAGCGTGCCTTCTGTCTCGTCCATTCCCCTTACGTACACTATAACAGTTTTTTCCATAGCCGCTTGGGTAGGCTTTGGCTTGGATTCAAGGGTAGTAGGTTTAACAGGGAGAGATTTTACATCACAGCCACATAGCGCCAACACACAGGAAAATATTAAAAATTTTACAAAAGATTTAAATAGCATGGGGCACCCTCCTTAGAAATGTATACCAAATTATATTATTTTTACATGAATATTTCAATTAAATTTTTGGTGAAAAATTCATCTGAAATATTCAAATGCGTTTTTCATTAAAATATTGAAAAAAAATATCAGATAATGTAGAATGACTTGATTAATCTAAAACCCCATAGAAGGAGTAGGACATGAATTTTATTAGGCATGGCATTTATAGGCTTTCAAAATTTCCAAAAGAAGTAAAAATATTTTTACTGGCAGTAGCGATGACAGCTTTAGCACTTGGGTTTAGTGACGTTATATTTTCAAATTATTTCAAAGAGGTTTACAATGTAAATGCATTTTTACGGGGGCTTATTGAATTTCCAAGGGAGCTGCCCGGGGTTTTATGCATACTGGTATTTTCGGCTCTAAGCTTTCTCGGAGATATTAGACTTACTATTGTAGCCCAAATACTCTGCATTTCCGGCTTGGCTGTCCTTGGCTTTATAACGCCGTCCTTTTGGGTAATGCTTATATTCGTGTTTATTAATTCACTTGGGCTGCATTTATTAATCCCCTTACAGGACGGGATTGGTATTTCACTTACAAAAGGCGAAAATGTAGGTCATTTTATGGGTACCTACAAAGCAATTAGCACAGCCTTCGGCATGATTGCCGCAATTATTGTGTTTTTTAGCTTCCGCTATAATATTCTAAGCTTCCAAACTCCTATTAAATTAACGTTTTTAATATCCGCAACTTTGTTTTTCCTAGTTTTACTTCTGTATATTTATCTTAACAAGCTTATCCGTATACCCATAACCGAAAGAAAATTCAACCTATTAATTAGGAAGGAATATAAATACTACTACATACTTTCCATCATGAACGGGGTTCAAAAGCAGATTATGTTTGTTTACGGCCCTTGGGTACTTATTGAGATTCTTTCCAAAAAAACAGATACTATAGCCATACTTACTATTATAAGTTCCTTTGGCGGAACATTTTTTATTCCCTTGCTAGGTAGAATGGTTGATAGGTTCGGCTACAAAAAGCTGCTTTATGCCGATGCCCTTTCTTTTATTTTAGTTTATTTGGCTTATGGATTTTTGGTTTACGGCTTTATTTCCGGCAGGCTTAGCTTGACAGGGTTGCCTGTGCTTGTAGCCTTTACTATTTTTGTGCTTGATAAAATGTCCATGCAAATGTCTATTGTAAGAATTATATATCTACGCTCCATAGCACACTCCCCCGAGGAGATTACCCAAACTCTTTCCATGGGCTTGAGCCTTGACCATATTGTAACGATTTTCAGCGCCGTTGCCGGCGGACTTGTTTGGCAGCGATTCGGCCCTCAGTACATTTTCTTTTTTGTGGCTTCCTTATCACTTGTTAATCTTTATGTTGCATATAAAGTAAAGGATAAAATTAAAGATACTCACTAATATAAAAAGCCTCGTCCTTAGGACGAGGTTTTTTTATCTGAAAACCACTAACCCCCTTATCCGGCTTTTTTGGAAAGAGGGGGTTTGGGGGAGAAAACCTTTTTTTGCCGTTGAAAAAAAGGTTTTCTCCCCCAA
>CAYWBF010000042.1:0-12087 GCA_964456085.1 uncultured Eubacteriales bacterium | reverse complement strand
GGGGTTTCCACGGCTATAGATGATTTCGGGACAGGGTATTCTACTTTAGGTACCTTGAAGGATCTTAATATTGATACTTTAAAATTTGACAAGGAGTTTTTTGTGGATACTGACAACCCTAGAAGTAGAGCTATAGTAAAAAATATTATTACCTTGGCTAAGGATTTGAAGCTTACTACCGTATCAGAGGGCATTGAGTTTGAAACACAAGTGCTTTTTTTAAAGGAAACCGGTGGGGATTTGGTTCAGGGTTTCTTTTTTTCAAAGCCGTTGCCGACTTTTGAGTTTGAGAAATTTTTGGATAGGGGGTAGAAAGAAAAACAGGTTTAGGTTAATTTTTGTCTTGATTTGTGGCTTGAAAGGTGAGGCTAACGGAAAAAGCTTTTACGTAAACTCCCAGCACCCAGCATAAAAATATTAACTATGACTACAATCTACCATTCCTAAAACGGAGGTATACCATGAAATCTAGCATAGGGAAAGGCTTTATCTGGATAATTATTATTACTATTGCTTATGTGGCTATATTTAGTTATTTCTCATTAGAGGTATCAAAATTAGCAAAATCTGAAACGGAAGAATTTTTAAATACAAACTCAAAGCATATCGCTAATAATGCCGACAGTATTATAAAAGGCCATTTTCAAACGTTAGAGTCCATTGCCACAATGCTTTCCACCTACAATCTAAATAATACTGACGAGGTTTTGGAGCACTTGTCGAGCCTTAACATGCTTGACAAGTTTAAATGCTTCGGAATAGTAAACACAAAAGGTCAAGGCAAATGCTACCACGGCTTTAAATTCAGCCCGGATCATCAAAACTACTTTAATCTGGCTGTCTCGGGCAAAACAAATATTTCCGAGGAGCTTACGGATTACATTGATGGGCTTCCTTTAAATATATACGCAACCCCCATATGGGTTAACGATAAAATAAGCGCTGTGCTCTTTGCCACAAAAAGCACAGAGGACTTAGACATTAACCTAAACTCAAGTAATCCTACTAGCTTTGGTGAAATCCATTTATTCAACAATACAGGGCTTCCGCTG
Organism: uncultured Eubacteriales bacterium; assembly: GCA_964456085.1. GTDB lineage: Bacteria > Bacillota > Clostridia > Lachnospirales > CAYWBF01 > CAYWBF01. The sequence goes on along the minus strand of CAYWBF010000042.1, from coordinate 11,035 downwards.
GCGAGCCACCCTATTTTTGGCAGCACAGGCGCAGGCAATGTTTTTGACAAAATAGATGCCTTAAACCTTTCTGATGATTTTTCTTCATACAAAATGAAACTGGATATTCATTACAGAAATGCCGGGAATTTTAAATACACCGACGATGACAACAAGGAATATTTTGTTAATTACACCCCCATGGAAACAGAGGGATTATTTTTGCTTTCCGTAGTATCCTCGGAGCAAATAAGCAAGCGTATAGCAAAATTCAGAAATATAGAAAGAATCTCCGGCTTTGCGCTTTTGGCAATCTCTGCTTGTACTCTTGCGTTATTTTTTATTTTGGATTTTATTAGAAGCAAGTCCGAAGATAAGTCCCGTATGCGAATGGAATTTGCGCTGGATTATATACAGGCGGCTCTCATGGAGTCTAAAAATGACCAGTATTTTACTATTGATTATGTTAATGATGCTTTTTATAAAATGACCGGCTTTAGCAAAGAGGAGCTGGAAGCGCAATTCGATAATCGCCTTATTAATATGATACACCCTGATGACTTGCGTAAAACGCTGCAAAGCTTTGGGGAGCAGGCAAAGGAAAGTACTTTTATTGAGGCTGAATACAGAATAATTAAAAAAGACGGCTCATATGTAACCATCTACGACAAAAGCCAGCTACACCGTGACAAAAAAGGCAACGAATACTATGTATGCACCCTCATGGACATATCCCAGCGTCAAGCTACAGATAACGACATACTTGACAAAAACAAGGAGAAGTCTGCCGACAAAAAGCAGACTAATTCATCTAAGTACAAGTCAGAGATAGGAATTTTTGAGTACCTGCCTAGCGAAAAGGCTATCTTGAACTCGGAATATATTGTGAAAAAATATGGCCTACCGCTGATTATTAAAGATGTGCCGTACTCTCTGTTGCAGTATTACGTGGCAGAGGAAAATTTCTCTGATGAGCTTACAAAAGCTTATAATTTAATTGGCAGTGGACAGGAGGCCGTTGCCTACTTATGTCGCATGATTCTGCAAAACGGCGACGAGGTTTCTCTTGATGTAACCCTAACAAATATCTTCAATGAAACTAAGGAGCCTGTAAGAACAGTGGGCTTGGTACAGGAAGTAGATAGAGTGTCGTTGATTAAGCCTTATTTATAATAAAAAAACAGAGCATATAGACTTCATAAGTCATATGCTCTGTTTTTTTATACGTTATAATTATTTACCATACTATTTTTGCTGATTAAGTCTACCAAATAAGAGGCTATTATAATTTTGAAGCAATCCCCAGGTAAAAATGGCAATACACACATAGTTATCGAAGGAAACAGCCCAACATTTGCTACAAAACCAAACCATGCCGCACCAAGTGTAAAATAGCATACCGCACCGGCAGCCATTGCTAACCCATACCCCCATGGTTTCCTTGGCAGCATGTCCCTTAGCGTACCTATCACAAAAGCCGCTACAATATATCCTACAATAAACCCACCTCTAGGCCCTACAACTATCCCAAAGCCACCAGAAAACCCAGTAAACACAGGAACCCCAAACGCCCCAAGTAGTCCATAAATTAATTGGCTTGCCGCACCCCTTTTGGCTCCTAGCAGTCCGCCTGCAAGAAATATTGACAAGGTAGCAAGGTTTAGCGGAATAGGCGTAAATGGCAAGGGTATAACAATTTGAGAGAGCACAGCCGTAAGTGCCGCAAACAAAGAAATTAAAATAGTATCTCTAACAGAAGCTCTGCTTTTAGTCATTGTAAAATTCACCCCTTATACTTACTTCACCTGATATAATGGTTTGACGGCTTCCGTCGTCAAGCTGCACAACAAGTCCACCTACATCGTTTATATCAACTGCCTTGCCGTAGGCTACATTATTGTGCTGAATGATTTCAATATTCTTTCCCAGTACGATAGACCGTTTTTTGTATTCCTCAATAAATGCTCCCAACTCAACATTAGGAATAATATGGTTAATACTGCTAATTACCCCTGCTATGAGCCTGTTGCGAATAACTCCCCTACCCTCATGAGATTGCAGCGACCCGGCTATATGCTTAATCTCCTCTGGAAAGTCCTCTGTGAACACATTTATCCCTATACCTATCACCACATGTTCAATATTTCCGCTTTCAAAGTCCGTTACTGCCTCGGTTAAAATTCCGCATATTTTTTTCCCATTATAAATTATATCGTTCACCCATTTTATTTTTGGGCAAACCCCAAAGGTATTCTCAATAGCGTAGCATACGGCTAATGAAGCTGCTGTGGTAAGCAGTATCCCCTTTTGAGCAGAAAGCTTGGGACGTAAAATAATGCTCATATATATTCCGCTGTCCGGCGGCGAAAAAAAGCCTCTACCCATTCTCCCTCGCCCGGCGGTCTGCTGGTTGGCAATTACAACGGTGCCGCTTTTTTCTCCTTCTCCGGCTAATTGCTTTGCTATTTGATTTGTAGAGGAAAGGGTTTTGTATACAAAAATATTTGGGGCAATGGTTTTATCGTCTAAAAAAACCTTTATCCCCTCTGATGAAACAATATCGTTTTGGGCAGAAAGTATGTAGCCTTTATTCGTAACAGCGCTAATAATATAGCCTTCCTGCCTAAGCTCCTTTATTGCCTTCCAAACGGCACTTCTGGAAATATTTAAGGCTGAAGCAAGCTGCTCTCCAGAAATATAAGCCTCCCTATTGTTTTCTAGCTTTTGCAATACCATGTTTTTTGTTGACATGTGGGTTCTCCTTTAGTTTTTATCAATTAGTTGCTGTCAACATTGTAAACCATTTTTCAGTATTAAGTCAACAATATATTTAAATGACTATTGTAAATGTTGGTGAGGTTGTGGAGATGGGTGCTTTGCTGACTTTCAGCCGCCATGACTTCATGGCGGCTGTTTAAATTTCTATAAATAAGACAATAAGGCAGACTCTAATTAACTTAAAATATGTTTCTCAATCCACTTAGCCGCCCCATCATTTTCATTAGTATCACATAATTGAGCGGCTGCTTTTTTCGCCTGCTCGCATGCATTTGAAACGGCAACTCCAGTTCCGCAGCCTCGTAGCATCTCTAAATCATTAAGCTCGTCACCAAAAGCCACTACATCCTTAACATCTATGTCAAGTTGCCTACAAATAGTTGCTATCCCGTTAAGCTTGCTCGCCATTTCATGAATAAAAACACAGAAGGACGGCTCGAAAACACTTGGATAAAAATTACAGTTGTATTCCTTGCAGTCTAGTGCCTCAACCTCTCGGTAGTTTACTGTGTGGGTGGTTATATTAAGAATATTTTCAAGACTATACTCCTTAAAATCCGTAAAAACTCCATTAAAATACGTAAAAGATTTAAAAACAGGGTCATTTGTATAAGATATTTCCCCGTAATTGATTGTAAGGTACATATCATCTATGGTAAACAGCTTCTTTATTAATCTGTCGGCATCACCTGGGTTAACCGCATTGACAGCCAATAATTCCTTATTATAAATTACCTTTGCTCCGTTATTAATAACAAAGCCGCATGGCTTTACAAGCTTTTCATAATCCTTAACTCCCATGTACGCCCGTCCTGTGGCAAAAATAATTTTAATCCCTTGCTTTTGACACTCATCTAAAATGTTCAGTGTATAGTCAGAAATAGTTTTATCGTCCCTAAGCAAAGTACCGTCAAGGTCAAAAGCAATCATTTTTGGTTTTTGAATCTCCATTTTCAAATCTCCTTATTTCGCTGCACTCCTTTTAAATAAAGCACAGTATTATTTTCCACCTACAAAACAAAAGCGAGTAGATTTTACTCGCTTTTGTTTTTTTACATAATTCTGGTTTTCTAATTAGCGATTCCTAGAATAGTTATTCTTCCCTCAGCCTTAGGAGCAACAGACCCTTGCTTTGCAACATACTCTCTCATAACATCACGAAGATAGTATACTGTTTCCTTTAAAATTTTAACATCAGAAGCCTTTTCGCCTTCGCCTAGAACCTTAAGCATAGCATAACCGTCACCGCCGCCTGCCATAAAGTCGTTAATTACAACCTTATACTTTGCAGCTTCATCTAAAGGAGCACCGTTTTTGGTTACGCTAACAATACGCTCACCTGATGGCTTACTGGCATCAAAGGTATACTCAATACCTGCAACCTGTAAAAATTGCCCTGCTGCGTTAGGATACTGGGAAACACCGTTTTCTAGGGCATCCTTTACTGTAGCTCCGGTAGCCTCAATCATCATAAGCTTATTATCAAAAGGAAGCGTTCCAAAAATATTACCTATTGTAATATCTCCCTCTGGAATGGACGCTCTAATTCCACCGCCGTTTTGGAGAACAATGTCAGCCTCCATAAATGCAAGCTGTGAGTCTGCAATAAGGTTGCCTAGGTTACTTTCCTTCAAACGTACTGTTCCACGCTCGCCATCAAGATTTACAGAGGTTGTAGCAACTACCTCTTTAAATTTTTCGTCCATTAAAGCAGAGTATTTAGCCACTATTTCGTTGATTTTCTCGTCCTCTGGTAAGTTTTGGCTCATAAAAATCTGGCTTACGTTTACACCAAGCTTATTATTGTCAAGCATATTAATGTTTATTTGGTTCAAGGCTTCTGCATGCTTTCCGGGGTTAATCATATATTGAGTGCCGTTAAGCGTTGGAGGCCCTGCCAAATCGTTGCCGCCGCCTATTACTATGTCTGCTTTTGGGTTGTTAAGCACTACGTCCCAGTTTTTGTTATGCAAGTGTGATAGCACAATAACAAGGTTTGATCTTTCAGCCGTTAAGTCAATATATTCCTTTACTGTAGCAAGGTCTGGTTTGAAATCAATATCCACTGTGTTTGAGTGGTGAGTATACATTTTTGAGGTATCATCAGTTATACCAACCACAGAAACAGAGAGTCCGTTAACTAGCTTTTTAAGATAGGGCTGAAATTCCTCTGGATATGCGCCCGTTTTTAAATATGTATTGGCAGAAAGGAACGTATATTTGGCTTCCTTGGCATTTCTCTTTAGAATGTCAAATGAAAAGTCAAAGTCGTGGTTGCCAAGGGCAGTTGCGTCATATCCCATAGCATTCATAACTTCTACGGTAGAAGCGCCTTCAAAAAGGTTGGCAATGTTTGTATTATAAGGCGAGTCGCCGCAGTCAAGCAGAAGCACGTCCCCATATTCAGCCCTAAAATCGTTTATAATCTTGCTCATTTTTGATAAGGAGCCTATGGACACGTTAGAGCCTGCCGGTTTGTAAGGCATAAGGTTACCGTGTATGTCACTGGTTACGAAAACGGTAATAATTTTAAAATCCGGTCTTGCAACTATATTAGCTAAAAGCTTTGCTGCTGCTTCTCTTGTTATATTATTGTTGTTTTGAAAATTCTCCGCAGAAATTAAGCCCAGCTTTGCGGCCTCTGCGGCTAAATCAATCTTTCTGTCGGGGCCTAAGGCAGCCTTTGCTGTCATTAAGGCAAATTGGGCTACAGTTACCTTTTCTTGTGGGTTGTATGTACGATTTTCAACAGTATCTATACGAGCGTTCAAAAATCCCTCTATTTCCTCATAGCCCCAGTGGTTAATAATATCCTTTGCAGAAGGCACAGTAAAAGCCTCTGTAATAGGCTTAAGGTGGTCATCATAGGCGTTTTCCTTTTCCAAATCGGGGTTTTCCTCCCAAACCATAGGGGTAATCTCCACCAATCTAAAGGCACGTCTAATCATAGCCGCCGCCTCACCACGAGATACCTCATTTTTCGGAAGAAAGCTTGAATCTCCTGCACCAGCCAAAATTCCTTTACTAGCCAGCGCCGTTATTTCATCTCTGTACGGAGAACCTTGAATATCCTTAAACCCCACACCAGCCGCAAAAACATTTGTCGCTACCAAAAAGCTAACTAATGCAGTTGTCAACACTACGTTTACCGACTTTTTCATTACCCAAACCTCCATTTTTGATTAATTTGTGGTTTAATTCTACTTGAAATTTTATTAAAATACAATTATTAAATTTTGTATTTTTGAGACTGAATTTTTAAATTCTCTCTTGACAGATTCGCGTTACAAGTGTAGCATTAATTTACAAATGTAGCACAATGGGAGGTGAAGGTGTGGCAACGAGTGAAAGAGTATCAGAAGCGGAATATGAGGTGCTTAAACTGCTTTGGTCAGTTAACACTCCGCTATCATCAGCGGATATATGCTCAAAGCTCAAAGACAGCATGGGATGGGAAAAATCAACGGTTAGAACGTTGGTACAAAGACTAACTGATAAGGGTGCTCTCATTAAAGAGCGCAGAGAGATGTTCTACTATACACCATGTATATCAGAAAAGCTTTTTATGGAGGAGCAAACACAGCACTTTTTAAAGAAATACCATAACGGCAGTGTGAAAAAGCTTGTTGCGTCTTTGTTTGAGATGGAGTGCGTTCAATCGGATGATTTGCAGGAATTGAGGACATTTTGGAACAAAGGGGAAATAACACATGACGAATAATTTAATTGTTACCATTTTCGCTTTAAGTGTCATGGTATCCTTGGCAGGTGTTGCGTTGTATTTTGCAAAGCCGTTAATCAATCGCTATTGTTCAAAGCGCCTACAGTACTATATATGGTTGATTTTGGCGATTCGATTGTTAATACCACTTGGTGTGTCAATCCCTGTACCCAGTAATTTGTTCTCACAATCAACATCAAAAAATGAAGTTATCTCTAACTATGAAATCAACGACATAGATGCGTACTATAAAGCTGAAATAGAAGACATATCTGGTATTACCTCCTCAAATACTACGGCTAGTGATGAAAACATACCTGTGTATGTAGAATTATCCAAAATGCCCAATCTTACGCTAACGACCTATGACATATGTTTAGGAGTTATATTTGGTGTAGCGATAATCCTCCTTATAGGCAGAGTTACTGTTTATCTTAAATTTAGGCGGTTGCTCATGCACAACGCAAAACCCATTGAGGACGACATTATGCTAGACCAATTCGACTTCATAAAAGAAAAAATGGGCATAAAGAGAAAGATAAATTTGCTTTTTCATGATGCCATAGGTTCACCCATGCTTATTGGCATACTACACCCTGCTATTGTGTTGCCGACTGCTCTTGTGAATAGTAGTGCTCAAGTTAACATTGATTATGTGTTCTTACACGAACTTATGCATTTCAAGAATAGAGACATTATTTACAAATGGCTGTTGCAATGCGTGTTGTGTTTTCATTGGTTTAATCCATTGGCTTATCTGATTTGTAGTGAATGTAACAGGCTTTGCGAATTGAGCTGTGACGAAGCCGTAACGCAAAGGCTTTCACATAACGAAAAACGCGCCTATGGTGATACACTGCTGCGTTCAATGGAATTGGCAGATGCTTATGCTTATCCAGCTGTCGCCCTGACTTTAGCAGAGAACGCAAAGTTGATAAAAGAAAGGTTAGGAGAAATTATGAAAAAAACAAAAAAGAGCAGATGTGCCGCTACATTATCGGTTATTTTGGCTTCTGTGATAATATTCTCTACAATGATAACTGGTGTATACGCCGCACCGCCCATGGAACATGATGCGGTGATAGTCAAGGATTATCCGGTTTCTACTACTGTATCTGCTCTTCCGAATGCAACAGCCATCCCTATAGAAGCAAATCCCTCTAAAATCATTAACATAGATATTAAGAATCCACAGCCTGAAACAAACGGATTGGTATTTATTGACCTCGGAAAACGAACATTAACCCAAGGGCAGCAGTTGCTTGCCGAAGTTTACTGGGAAGGCAACGGGACGCTAATGTTTTTATACACTAAAGAAAAACTTGATGCCCCATCAGTTAAGAAGCTTATTGAAAATGGTCTTCTTCCATTTGTAAGTTCCAACAGCCATGATATAAGCGATACCACAAACCTTAAAATCAATTTGGTCAATGACTCCAATCTTAAATTGAATTTTGCCTTAGACAAATCTGGATTTATAGGTTGGCTTAACGATATACCCGACAGCGGCGAACACAACTTCTACATAATAGGGCTTGCCAACGCAGCTATAAAGAATATCAATGGCTTTATCAGTCCCAATCATAACTTAACAGCTGGAGATAAATTGCATCCAATAACAAAATGGAGCTCTATTACCCAAAGCACGCCAACTACCCAAAGCAGTGTAATATCGGAAGGTAGTGTGGCACCTAACCTTACAGGCCTTGGCGCTCCATTCGTCGCCATTAAGGGGGCCAATGTGACTATTAAGCTAATAGAGGATTTGTGGGGCATGGGGCTTGATAAGGATAAAATTAAACTTAAGATTCTTATAGGCGATAGCGACGCCGTTACACGCAGAGAGATTAGTCTTAGTAACAAAGACCGAGAATTTTCCTTTACGGCGCTCCAATCAGCCACGCATTGGGTTAAGATTGTGAACGAAAACATGCAATCTGTTAACTATAAGTTTGAAATATTAACACCAGCCTTGTCTTCTCCCGGAGTTAGCAGCCAACAAACCAAACAAAATATTCAGAAATCAAATAACATTATATGCGAAGGTGGCATAGCAGCGAACCTAACGGGTCCTGCTTCAAGCAATCAGTTAACCGTAAACAAAGGCGATAAGATAACAATTTCACTAGCTGAAGACTTATCCGGTTGGGGACTTGTTAAGGAATCTATAAAAGTAACCATAATAATAGACGGCCAGTCAGTTGTCCTCAGCAATACAGATCGTGAAAAAACAATTGTTGCAAATAACGGAGGTACATTTACTGTCAAGATAAAAAATAGTAACATGCAGCTTGTTAATTACAAGTTCAATCTGACTATAAATAAATAGTAATACCACACAGTCTCCCCTGACGTTTTTGGGGAGATTTTTTTGTATATCGAAAACCCTCAACTAGGCCAGGGGTTTTCAATATACAAAAAAACGGGGTTACGGCAAAACACCGCAACCCCAGTATCTACTACAAGGAAAAACGAGTATATTAAACTCACTACACATTAAACCTAAACAAAACCACATCAGAATCCCGAACCACATACTCCTTACCCTCAAGCCTCACAAGCCCCTTCTCTTTAGCCAAGGCATAGCTCTGCAGCTCAATCAGCGCATCATAATTAACAATCTCTGCCCTAATAAAGCCCCTTTCAAAGTCGGAGTGGATTTTTCCTGCGGCTTGAGGGGCTTTTGTGCCCTTTGTAATCGTCCAGGCTCTTACTTCCTTAGGCCCGGCGGTCAAAAAGCTAATTAAACCCAAAAGCTTGTAGCTTGCGGTAATAAGCTTATCCAGTCCGCTTTCCTTTATGCCCAACTCGCTTAAAAATTCCTTTCGCTCCTCCTCGTCAAAATCGCATATTTCCTCCTCAATTTTGGCGCAAACAGTAAATACCTCGGAGCCTTCTGCCTCTGCGAATTTTCTAACCTGCTCCACATAAGGGTTTCCATTACCATCATCGGCAAGCTGCTCCATAGTAACGTTTGCAGCATACAACACTGGCTTGTCGGAAAGCAGGTTAAAAGATTTTACAATAGCCTTCTCCTCAGGGCTGAAATCAAACGTCCTAGCGCTATTGCCCTTTTCAAGCTCTGCCTTAATCATATTAAGTAAATCCACTTCCATTTGAAGCGACTTGTCCGACTTAACAGATTTTCCAGACTTAGAAAGCCTGCGCTCTACAACCTCCAAATCCGAAAAAATTAACTCAAGGTTAATAGTTTCAATATCTGACAGCGGATTAAGCTTGCCGTCAACATGTACTATATTTGAATCCTCAAAGCAACGCACCACATGAACGATTGCGTCAACCTCTCTAATATGTGACAAAAATTTATTCCCAAGTCCCTCTCCCTGCGAGGCGCCCTTCACAAGGCCGGCAATATCCACAAACTCAATAATAGCAGGTGTAACCTTCTCTGCATTATAAAGCTTTTCCAGCTTGTACAGCCTTTCGTCGGGTACAACAACTATTCCCACGTTAGGGTCGATTGTACAAAAAGGATAGTTAGCGGCCTCGGCCTTGTTATGGGTAAGAGAGTTAAATAATGTGCTTTTCCCAACATTAGGAAGCCCAACAATTCCAAGTTTCATTTTTTCCTCCAAAAGTTTTAATATGCCAGGTTTGGGGGAGATGCACTCCCCCAAACCCTCTAGCCAAAAAAAAGAAGGCTGTAAAAACAGCCCTATCTAAAATCAGGTTCGTATTTTGCAAAAAGATACCCGAAAACAAAGCCTTTAATAAAAACAATGACGGAAGCCATAACAAAAAACAGCACAACAATTTTTTTATAGTCCTTAGCACAGCAACATTCCTTTTTTTCCTGCTCAACTTCCTTTTTGGCTACTCTGTGGTGTCTCCTAAGTTTTAAGGTTGACATTGGCTTTCACTCCTTTTTGAATAATTTTCCTGTTAGAGATTTATAATCCCTCACTGCTTGCCTTTAAGTATAACATATATATTTTTGTTTTTAAATAGCTTTTTTATTAATTATTTTTCTGGAAGTAAACATTATATTTTAAATATACTATACCTGCTACGTTAATTTCTGGAATAACTGTAGTATAAAATATCTGTTTTGACAAAATATATAAATACAATATAAAACCATCAGAAAGGAAGCTGACCCATGAAAAAAATATTACTTTTATTTATAATAATGGCGGCCTGCAGTGGGTGTAACGCAAAAACAGAAAAAATACAAACACGAGCAAACGCCATAATAAAAGACGGCACATCAAAGGTATACAATCGTTTTGAAACAGAATCAGAGCTAGACGTAAAGGCGTTTGAGGGAGGCACCGAAACAAACAAGGAACGGGCGGAAAAAATTTCACAGGAACTAACAAAGCTAGACGGCATAAAAAAAGCCTCCGTTATTATTTCCGGCCATAATGCACTGGTAGGAATAGAGCTGGAGGAAGGACTGGAGCTTAACGACAGCAGTCTTATAAAATATAAAAAGTCCGTAGAGGAAAGAGTAAAAAAACTGGACGGTGAGATAAATCAAGTAGCAGTAACCGCAGCCGACCAGCTAATCAAAAAAATAACAGGCATAGACGACAC
>CAYWBF010000041.1:11095-12229 GCA_964456085.1 uncultured Eubacteriales bacterium | reverse complement strand
GGTATTTATGAAATGGTTGAAGGCACAGGAGTACAGTTTTGCAAAAAACTGGACGTTGAGCCTAACGACTGCTTTATAATAATTTCAAACTCCGGCAGAAACCCTATGGGCATCGAAATAGCTCAATTCGTAAAAAGCAAAGGCGTGCCAATTATTGTAGTTACCTCCCTAGACAACTCAAAATCCATGAGCAGCCGTCATTCCTCCGGAAAGAAGCTGTATGAGTTTGCCGACGTAGTGCTAGACATAAAAGGCGTATACGGCGACGCAATAGTAGAGGTGCCGGGCATGGCTGAAAAGGTTAACGGAACCTCCTCACTAACCTCCATGACCTTACTAAACTGCTCTGTCCTCCACGCCATTAAGCTAATGGTGGACAAGGGTCACACACCTCCTGTGTACAGAAGCGCAAACATTGACGGCGGCCCAGAGTTTAACGAGGCTATTTTGGAGAAATACAAAAAACGATTGGGGACATTTTAAGGTACTATGACTTTAAGAATTGCTGATATTATAGAAGAAACAATTGTAGACGGCTCAGGTCTTAGGTTCTCCGTTTATGTACAAGGCTGCTATCACAATTGCCCCGGCTGTCATAACACCGCTACCCATGACCCAGAAGGTGGGCGGGTTATGGAGGTTAAGGAAATTTTCGACCTAATCAAAAAAAACCCCCTCCTAGATGGCATAACCATATCCGGCGGCGAGCCGTTTTTACAGGCAGAGCCGCTGTGTGAGCTGGCGAAGTTGATTAAGGGGAGCGGTCTTAATATATATATTTATTCAGGCTATACTTTCGAGGAGCTTTTGGCTATGCCCAACAATAAAAAGGCACTGGAGCTTCTAAGCTACGCTGACGTATTAGTAGACGGTAGGTTTGAGGCTGGTCTAAAGGATTATGAATTGCTCTTTAGAGGCTCCTCAAATCAACGGCTTATTAATATCCAAGAAAGCCTTAGACTGGGAAAAGCTACAACCATAGAATAACTTCCAAAAAAATACGCCTTACGGATTAAAAAATCCATAAGGCGTATTTTTTTGTACAACCCTTCCCATACCCAATACCCGGCTTGTTTGGAAAGAGGGGGAGTTGGGGGGGAATACCTTTGTTTGGCGTAGAAAAAGAGGGTTTAC
>CAYWBF010000041.1:0-11085 GCA_964456085.1 uncultured Eubacteriales bacterium | reverse complement strand
TTTTTTTTTTTTTTATTACAAACTCCCCCCCCCCCCCCCAAGGTCTTAATCTTTTAAAATCCCTAACTCACTTTAAACTGCGCTACCATCTCTGCCAGCATTTCCGATTGCCCTGTCAGCTCTTGTGCCGATGCGGCGCTGTCCTCTGATACGGCGGAGTTGTTTTGTACAATGGCGGAGATTTGTTCTATGCCGCCGCTTATGCCAACTAGCCTGCCGGATTGTTCCTTGGTCGCCTTGTCTATCTCAATTACAATGGCTGATATTTTGTTCACGTCATCAATGATTGTTGTAAGGGCGTTGGCTACAGTTTCGGTGTTCACGGCGCTTTCGTTAACCCTGTGTATGCTTTCTTCTATGTACTTAGCAGTCTCCTTTGCCGCCTGTAGACTCTTTGTTGCTAGGGTTCGTACCTCGTCAGCTACTACGGCGAAGCCTTTTCCGGCTTCTCCGGCTCTTGCCGCTTCTACGGAGGCGTTAAGAGCAAGTAGGTTCGTCTGGGAAGCTATATCATCAATAACTCTAATAATCTTAGATATATTTTGGGTAGAGCTTTTGATTCCCTCCATGGATTTTAGCATGTTGGTCATTTCCTCGCTGCCCTTTTTGGCGTTGGTGATAGACTTAGCAGAACAGCTCTCGGCTTCCGATACCTTTTGCTCTGTAGCTCTAATCTGCTGGTTTATTTCGACCATTTCGCTGTTAAGCTTCGTTACTGCCTCGGCTTGGTGGGATGCACCCGTGGCTATATCTATAGCAGAGCTTGCAACCTGCTGTGCTCCGGCATGTACGTTTTCAGCGGCGTTTTTGATGCCCTTAATGGTTTTGTTCAAATCCGCTGTTATTTGGTTAATAGAAGCTTTGATTTGATTGTATTCTCCTACATACTCCCTGTTTATTTGAGCGGTAAGGTTTCCGTTTGCCACGCTTAAAAGATTGTGTGAGATTTCCTCTATGTAAGAGCGTGTAGCGCTTACCATGCTGCGGAAGGAATCAGACATACGCTGGAAGCTTCCCTTGTAGTTGTTGGAGATTTCTACAGAGAAGTTGCCCTTGGAAAGCTGCTCCAAAACTTGGTTTGCTTCGGTAATAGGCTGGTTAATAGTATCCATAAGCTTGTTAAGCCCAAGGGAAATATCTCTCCATCCCCCTATGTATCTATCTGCATCAATTGCAACGTCCAGCTTGCCTTCGTTTGCAGAGGTAATCATTTTCTCTATTTCACTGCCAATGCTATTGATATTTTGTTTTGTAATATTAAATTTTTCGTTAGCCACCTTCTTTTTTCCCGGGAAAGGTTTTAGCTCTGTGTTAAAGTTACCCTCGCCAACAGCGCTAAAGGCGCTCATAATATCCAGCGTTTCAAAAATAAGTCCGGACACTGTTTTATTTATGCCGTTGACAATTTGAAGATAGTCTCCCTCAAACCCCTTGGAATCAATTTGAGCTTCAATATCCCCCGAGTCCAGTGCCTTGGTAAGCTGGGAAATACTTTGGGTAATATTAAAAATGGAATTTCTTACGTCTATAAATACGGAAGTTAGCTGGCTTATTTCATCCTTGGCATCTGCTTTAAGATTTACGTTAAGGTTACCCTTGGAAATGCTTTTGGCGGCACTGATAATAGACTTAAGAGGTTCACGTATACTTTTGGAAATAAATAATGATGTCAAAATTGCCAGAACTGTACAGAAAACAGACACAAAGAAAATGCTGTCAAAGGCAAGCTTTTTAATTTTTTGTGCCGCTGCTTGTTGACTTTCAACCAGCTTAGACTGATTGCCTGCTATAAGAATTATAGTATCAGCGACCTTGACAAAAGACTTTTCGTAGTCCCCGTTAACAATTGCTAATGCTTCAACATCATTATCCTTAACAGCAAGGTCAACAACCTTTTGATGAAGGGTCCGAAGGTCGTTAAAATTAGACAGTAGCTGGGTTATGTTGGAGCTTTCGTGGGGAAGGGCAGTCGGAAGCTTGTTTACGTCCAAAACGGTCAAGTCCATTTCCTTGCGGGCAAGGTCGGCAAAGTATTCTACGTCCTGATGACTTTCAGCCGTGATAGCTTTAAGCAGGTAACGCTCTGAGGACAATATGTCACGCCTTAGCTTCCATATCATGTCAATGTTGGGTACAATTGTATCAGCATAGTTGGCTATTGCATTGTTCAGTCGATTAACATTAATAATCCCCATGAAGCCTACGCTAAATAATAGAAAGGAGAGAAGCAAAAAGCTTAGATTAAGACGCATGTTAATACTGATGTTCCGAAGAAGCTTTACCATAATTTTTACCTCCAAATAAAAATAGCAATTCCCAGTCAGCAGACGTTGGCTTTGGGTAGAAACGGTGTCTAGTGATCGCTTTAAGTTTAGTGGTACACATTTTCAGAGTCCCACGCGGTTCAAGTAGGTTTTTGAGAATGTAACGTTACACTTATCTCTGGGCAATCCTTACATAAATTTAGTCAGTATTTCCCAAGAAGTGACTATGGTAGTCTAGCTCAGAAATATTTCCCTGGAAATATTTTTGGGCTAGGGGGTCTGGAGGAGTACAGCCCCCCAAAGACTTTAGTACTTTGCTTTAACAAAGCTTAGCTTTAAAATAAGCAGACAAATCTGCCCTGCCCTAAAAAGAACATAAATGATAGTAAATTTGCTCCAAAGCTGCATAAATTTCCATACATTACATCATATAGGGTGATTAATAAAAGGATAAAGCAAAGCGGAAGTTAGCAACGCTCAATGTGCATTATCGTTATGGATATTTTACAATAATATTTTGGCATTTACAATACATAATAGCACAATCGTATGAATAATTATTCGACTAATGGCTTGTATTGTAACATTTTTAGTTTTTTGAACATTTTTATCCAAACCATTCAGAAAATAATCTCAAGAAGCTTCAGCATGCCAGTTTTGGTAGGCTTTCTTTAAAATGCTTTACTTTCTGTAATTGCTCTTGGTTGTAACTCTTTGGATTAGCTTACATATTATATTATATATTTATTTAAGGGTTAGGTGGTTTTATATGCGAAAGTGCTTTGCTGTTATTGGTGGTGATAGACGAAACGTTTATTTAGCCAAGGCTCTTCGCGATGACGGGCATTTGGTAAGGATGTTTGGTTTTGCACGTTACGATAGGGAAGCTATTTCTGAGGAGGACAGCTTGTTCTCGGCGATTTCGGGCGCAGACTATGTTATTGGCGGCACACCTGTAAGCAGCGACGGAACTAACTTTAACGCCGTCTTTAGTCCCGTGCCTATACCCTGCGATGATGTATTCAGGCTGGTGCGTTCCGACCAAACCTTTTTGGGGGGGTATATACGTCCGGAGGTGCTGGAGCTTGCACAGCGGTACAACGTTAAAACAATTGATTTGTTAAAGTTTGAGTCCTTGTCTATATTAAACGCTATACCCACAGCAGAGGGTGCTATTCAAATAGCCATAGCCGAAACGGATATTACACTTCACGAATGTAATACACTAGTAATTGGCTTTGGGCGCATAGGGAAAATGCTGTGCAAGATTTTAAGCGCAATGTCAGCAGAGATTACTGTGGCGGTAAATTCCGATGAGGCAGGGGCTATGGCAAAAAGCATGGGCTATGAAGCCATCTACAGCTCCAGAATGAATCCACGGCTTTCCGAGTTCCAAATAATTTTTAATACCGTACCGAAAATTCTTTTGGATAAGAGCAACCTAAAATTTGTACGAGAGGATTCTATTATCATTGACCTTGCCTCTCCGCCCTTTGGGGTAGACTATGAGGCCAGCAAGACTTTTAATATACGCACCCTGTTCGCAAACTCTTTGCCGGGAAGTGTAGCACCTAGGACGGTGGCTTCATATATTAAGGAAACGATTTATTCAATTATCGGGGGGAGTATACAATGAAACTTTCCGGAAAAAAAATAGGCTATGCAATAACCGGATCATTTTGCACGGTTGAAGCAGCCTTTGACATTATCTTCTCTCTGAAAAACGAGGGGGCGGAGGTTACGGCTATAGTGTCCGACTCTATAAACAGCTTTAGCACAAGGTTCATGGAGCGCAGCCAGCTGAGACAAGCTATTATCTCGCTTCCCACCGGGGCAATAATCGACTCTATAATCAAGGCAGAGCCTGTAGGCCCGCAAAGGCTTTTCGACCTGGTGATAGTGGCTCCCTGTACGGGGAACACTCTGGCAAAGCTTGCCCACGGCATAACCGACACCTCTGTTACTATGGCTGTAAAGTCACATCTTCGCAACAATCGTCCAGTGCTTCTGGGTATATCCACAAATGACGGACTGGGGGTTTCCGCAAAAAACCTTGGGGTGCTGCTTAATATGAAAAACTATTACTTTACACCCTTTTACCAGGATAACCCTGAGCAAAAACCAAAATCGTTGGTATTTAGGCATGACAAATTAGTGGAGTCGGCGGAGCTGGCCCTTATGGGACAGCAAATTCAACCAATTATAGGGGGTTAAGACGTGAGTGGTGGTATAGCAGGATTTTGTGACTTTTCTGAAAACTTTTTGGCAAGCCAGGAAAAAAACGAGGCTATAGCAACAAAAATGCTTAATACGATTGCCTACAGAGAGCTTAGCGGAAGTATTTATTATTCCAGAAACACAGTGATGTCCGTAAGCAAGAAGCTTACCTACAAGGGAAACGACTACTTCATATCTATGGACGGAGAGCTGTACAACAAAGCTGAGCTGATTAGCCTTGCCAAGGCTTCGGATTCGTCCTTTGTAAAAAGTGACAGCTCCTTGATTCTTTTTTTGTTTGCACGTCTTGGCACAAGTTTTGTAAACATGCTTAACGGAGTTTATTCCATAGTGATTTATGACTCCGGTAATAACACCCTATATTTATTTAGAGACAGATTCGGCACAAAGCCGCTTTTTTATACATTTGCCAAAAACACCTTGGTGTTTGCATCACAAATAAAAGCACTGCTTCAATACCCCGGCATAAAAGCCGAGCTTAACCAGGAAGGACTTTGTGAGCTGTTTGGCCTAGGCCCGGGAAGAAGCCTTGGCAACGGAGTGTTTGCCAATATACATGAGGTATTGCCCGGTCACTTCTTAGTTGCCTCCCAAAGTGGTGTAGCACAGGAAAAATATTGGGATTTCCATGCCAAAGAGCATACCGAGACTTACGGGGAGACGGTTGCTCATGTATCAGAGCTTTTGCGTGATTCTATAGCAAGGCAGGCGACATCTGTTTATCCTGTTTGCTCATTATTGTCCGGCGGCATTGATTCTACAGTAGTCACAGCTATTGCCGCAGGTATTTTTAAGGAGCAGGGGAAAATTTTAAACACTTATTCATTTGATTTTGAGGGGAACGAGGAAAATTTCGCAGCAAGCGAGTTCCAGCCAGACAAGGATAGGCCGTGGGCTATAGAAGCAGCAAAATTCTTAGGCACGAACCAAAGCTTTTTAGTTTGCTCCGATCAAGAGCTGTACAATGAGCTTTTTAACTCTGTGCTTGCAAAGGATTTGCCGGGCATGGCAGATATAGATTCCTCACTGCTGCATTTTTGTAAAAAAATAACTCCCACCTATAAGGTAGCCTTGACAGGGGAATGCTCCGACGAGTTATTTGGCGGGTATCCGTGGTTTCATAAGGAAGAAATGCTACACAGCACCACATTCCCATGGTCACAAAGCCTAGAGCGGAGAACCTTCCTTCTAAAACCCTCCTTGCAGTCAAAACTATCCATAGAGGGATACGTAAAAGAAAAATATGAGAAAACAATACTCCAAGTACCCATTCTGGACGGCGAAAGCGACATAGACACCCTACGCCGCCAGATTCAATATTTAACAGTAAAATGGTTTATGGTAACACTTCTTGACAGAATGGAGCGAGCAGCCAGCTATTCTGGGCTGATTGCCCGTGTACCCTTCCTTGACCATAGAGTAGCGGAATATGCTTTCAACGTGCCATGGTCGTTTAAGTCAAAGGACGGTATTCCAAAGCAGCTATTACGAGAAGCATTTAAGGGAGTTCTCCCACAAAGCTTACTTGACCGCAAAAAAAGTCCTTTCCCAAAAACTTACAGCAAAAAGTATGAAGGGCTTTTAGCAAAGGGCTTAATGAATATAATAGATGAGGGCAAGTCGCCTTTGTTGGATTTGATTGATAAGCGAAAGCTTTTGGAATTTATAGAGGCGCCAAAGGATTTAGGCAAGCCATGGTACGGCCAGCTTATGGCAGGGCCGCAAATGCTTGCTTATTTGCTTCAAGTGGATTTTTGGCTTAGGGAGTATAATGTTTCTATTAAGATTTAGCCTTTTTGGATTAGCGGATACCTTTTTATTTTGGTATCCGTTTTTTTGTGTAAAGATATTTCTGCTTACTTGACATTATATATTCCTGAAGTATACAATCAAAAAGCTAAATAATTACAAAATTAAGGAGTGGGTGATTTTTATGGTTAAATTATGGAACGGAAACATGCCTCTTGAACAGGATTTCGGACAAGAGCCAGCGTTAACCATCTTTAAGCAGACAACCAACCAAGGTAAAAGAGGTATGGTAATTGTTTTACCCGGAGGGGGATATGAGGAGCTTTGTGATAGTTACGAGGGCACCCCGGTAGCTCAATGGTTTGCAGACAACGGCATTAACGGGGCGTCCTTGGCATACCGCATTAAGCCTTACCGTTATCCCTGCGGGCTTTTTGATGTGCAGAGAGCTGTGCAGTACGTTCGCCACAATTGCGATGAGTTAGGGGTTTTGCCGGATAAAATCGCTGTGCTGGGGTTTTCGGCAGGTGGGCATCTGTCTGCTATGGCAGGTACTATGCACAACAAAAAAACTTACGGAGAGCTTGACGAGCTAAGCAAGGTAAGCCCAAGACCAGACGCAATGGTACTATGCTATGCGCCTATAGCCGTAAGCCGTTTACATAAAATCCCTGTAAATTTGATAGGGCAGGTAGACGACCAAGCGCTGTTTGATGAAGTCTCCCCCGATTTGCATGTAGACGAAAGCACCTCTCCGGCATTCATATGGACAACAGGCGAGGACGAGCTGGTTAACGCAAGAAATTCTATAGCTATGGCGATGGAGCTGTACAACAAAAAAATCCCCTGTGAGCTGCATGTATACGAAAAAGGCCCTCATGGGTTAGACATGGCTGTAGACAATCCGCATATTAATACATGGACTACCCTTTGCTTAAGATGGCTTAAG
Organism: uncultured Eubacteriales bacterium; assembly: GCA_964456085.1. Classification (GTDB taxonomy): domain Bacteria; phylum Bacillota; class Clostridia; order Lachnospirales; family CAYWBF01; genus CAYWBF01. The sequence continues at coordinate 3,885 of CAYWBF010000041.1, read as the reverse complement.
GCGCAAGGGTTTTAATGAATAGACCTCTTCTGAAGCCTGCTGTCGCCGGATTCAGAAGAGGTCTAATAATCAAAGCTGATGATTGAGCTAGTCGGGCGCAATCAAAAGGGGCTGTTTTGCAACAGCCCCTTTTTTTGCTCTTTTGTATCCTTCCCAAACTTGAGAAAAAACCTAACTTAAGCTAACTTGCTCATAACTTTTTTGTAAAAAACTAATTTGTTTTATTATAAAGTGTTATTTCTTCGTTAATTTGTTTAACAATCTTATCAAGGGTTGCCTCTGGAGTAACACTCTTGTCGTTAATCATGGTCTCAAGCTCATTTTCAATAATAACACGAGCCTGTGGGAATACACCCATGATAGAGCCTGCATAGTTAGGCTTAGAATTAGAAAGAGAGTCAATAGCAACCTTAATACCTGGGTTTACATTTTTCATGTAATCCTGGTAGAAATCAAGCTCAACAGCAGATTTTCTAATCGGAAGATAACCGGTTCCTATAGCCCATTCAGCTTGTTGCTTAGGTTGAGTAGCAAATTTAATAAATTCCCAAGCCGCAGCAGCCTTATTGTCATCCTGATTATCCAAAATCCAAAGCGAGCCGCCGCCAACAGATGTACCGCCTTCTAAATCAGCAACAGGCTTTGGCAACGGAGCAAAGCCTATAGAAAATTTACCTTGTGCAGCCGCTTGTGTATCAACGTAAATTGAGCATGAATCGAAAATATATCCTACAGTACCTGTAGCAAACTGCTTTTTGGATTCAGGCGTACCTTTACCCCAGGTTTGGAAATAAGGAAGCTGAGAAATTTCCTTCCAAGGCTTAAGAATATTAAGCCCGGCCTCATTTTCGTTAATAATAACCTTTGTAGCTCTGTCGTTACGTCCGTTTCCATTGTCAAGAAAATCTTTGCCTTGCATTGAAACTAATTGCTCAAATACCCAGCTGTAATTTGTTAAGGAGCCGCCAACAGTCATACCTCCTTTTTCCTGCAAGGCCTTAGCGGTTTCCTTTAAAGCCTCTAAGGTAGCAAACGCCTTGGTAGGGTCTAAGCCGGCAGCTTCAAGAGCCTCCTTGTTGTAGATGATAACAGGAGAGGAGCAGTTAAAAGGCATGGAATAAAGTGTTCCGCCTAATGTATAATAGGCGAGAATATTTGCTTCATAATCAGAAATATCATATTTGTCTTTGTTTATGTAGTCCTGCATTACAAGTGCATACTTAGAGTCAATCATCCAGCGAGTACCAATATCATAAAGCTGCATAATATCAGGTCTGGCACCTGCACTGGTAGCCTTTAGCTTAGTAATAGCCTCATCATAATTGCCTTGGTACTGTGCTTCAATTACGATCTTGTTCTGAGATTCGTTAAACTCTTTTATTAATTTGTCAATAGCCTCTCCATTACGACCGCCCATAGCATGCCAAAAAACAATATTAACAGGGGCGCCTCCTTTAGTATCAACCTCAGTTTTAACATCAGGCGATGCAGGAGGGGCTTGCGACTGAGCAGGCGCAGGTGCAGATGTACTTTGCGAACAAGCAGTCAAAAGTGAAAATGTCAAAATAAAAGCCAAAATCATACCAAATTTCTTTTTCATTTTTAATTTCCTCCTTAATTTTTATAATCAATTCCTCAATTGCACCGTTTAGCTTTTGATATAGAGCTTTTGAGGCTTGCACTTGAGAAAATTGTTACCGTGAGTAGGATTATCCTTTTAAAGCACCGGATGTCATACCACTGATTAAAGCCTTTTGTCCAAGAACGAAAACAATAATGGCTGGGGAAAGAATAAGAACGGCTCCGGCTAATACTATGCCATAATCCACAGCCTCAGCCATTTTCAGCATATTCATACCAACTTGAACAGTTCGCATTTTTTGGGTGTTTGTAACCAATAAAGGCCAAAGGAATTGGTTGTATGTATTAATAAAAACATATACGCTTAAAGAAGCGATAACAGGCTTTGAAAGAGGTGTTAATATAGAAACCAAAAACTTCATATGCCCACACCCGTCTATAACAGAGGCTTCCCTTAATTCCTTTGGTATAGTCAAATAATATTGCCTCATAAGGAAAATACCCATAGCAGAGGTTAGATATGGTGCCACCAAAGCCACATAAGTGTCTGTAAGCTTAAAAGTGGAAATTGTAAGGTAATTGGCAATTATAGTAGCGTCAGCGGGTATCATAATTGTGGATAAAACCGCAAAAAACAGTAAATTCTTGAAGGGAAAGTCAAAAAATGCAAAAGCGTAGGCCGAAAAAGAGCAGGTTATTATTTGAGCCGTTATTACTATTATGCAAACGATAAAGCTGTTTGACATAAACATGAATAAGGGAACGGCCCTTAAGGCTTTTTCGTAATTAAAAAACTCAAAGCTTTTTGGTATAAAGGTAGGAGGAATAGTAGCCATTTGCGCGGCAGTCAGAAAGCTCATGGAAAAGCCTAAAAGAATAGGCATTATTACCAAAATACCTACTAATAGCTTAGCACTAAAGGACACAATCGAAACAATGCTCTTTTTGTTCATTGATAAAACACCACCTTTTCTTCAAACTTAAATTGAACTAAGGTAATGACAAGTATTATGGTAAACAGCACAACAGACTGTGCAAAAGCCCGCTCAAAGCGGCTATCCTTTAAGGCCGACTGATAAATGGAATAAACTAAAACGTTTGTTGAATAGCTGGGACCTCCCTCTGTAAGTATTCTTATTTGCGAAAAGGCTTGAAAAGAAGAGGTTATGTTTAAGAAAACAACGAAAAATATTTGCGGAGATGCGATCGGTATCATTATGGAAAAAAGCCTTCTAAAATAACCTGCCCCATCAATACGGGCACTTTCTAAAATATCCCCCGAAACATTCTTTAGCCCTGTCAAAAGGAAAATAAAATTTACTCCTATAGCAAGCCAAATAGTAACAAACCCAACGGCATATATAGAATATTTTGCATCAAGTAGCCAACGAATATTTGTTCCAAGTATGTAATTAACCATCCCGTAATCGTTGGGAGTTAAAAGCATAAACCAAATAGAAGCAGCAGGCGCAGAGGCAATGGCCATAGGCAAGGCAAACATTGTTTCGTAGACTAGGCTGTATTTAGAACGCTCAACTGCAAGCATTGACAAAACAAAACCTATAATAAAGGACGGTATGCCAACTATTGCCGCAAATTTGAAGCTTAAAATAACGCTGTTAATAAATCTTTCTGAGGTAAAAAGGGTTATGTAATTTTCTAAGCCGACGAATTCTACAGGGTTACCGGCAGAATTTGTTAATGTAAAGGAATAAGCTATAGTTTTTGCAAAGGGAAAGTAAACAAATGTAATGAATACTAGCATAGTGGGTAATAAAAAAAAATAGGGCATTGGAGATACTCTAATCTTTTTCTTATTAGTAATAGTTCCTGCTAATGCAATTTGGCTCATTATCGTTCCGCCCTTTCAAATTAATATTATTTTAAAATTTTTCCAAGAACATCTGGGAAGTTTGTAATTATGGAATCAACTCCTTGTCTAATCATTTCATGCATGTCATCGGGCTCGTTCACAGTCCAGGTATTAACCTGTACACCGCAAGCATGTGCCCTTGCGGTTAGGTCCTTTTCATAAAGAAGACATGTATATCTGGGATTAATTGCATCCACAGGATAACGCTTAACGTACTCGTCCATTTCATTTAAGGGCTTGTCGTACAAGTAACCTACCTTTACAGAAGGTGCCATTTTCTTTAGCTTAAACATGGAAATATTATTAAAGGAGGATATTAATACCTGCTCCTTAACATCCCTTTTATTTAAGGTGTCTATAATTATTTGCTCAATGCCCTCATAAAACACTTCATAATTTTTGACCTCTAAATTTAAAAACAAATTATGAGC
>CAYWBF010000040.1:0-12283 GCA_964456085.1 uncultured Eubacteriales bacterium | reverse complement strand
CAACGTAAATTTTACCGTTGGGTTTTTTTGTTTGGTTATATACTTAAGTTTTATGATGTGCTTTTATTAAGCTCATCCAAAAATTCCGCAATACGTACTAAAGCTGCCTTTAGGTTATCAATGGAATATGCATAGGAGCATCGGATAAATCCTTCTCCTGCTTCTCCGAAGGCACTGCCCGGAACAACAGCCACATTTTTGCCGTAGAGCAGCTTTTCGCAAAACTCTGTTGATGTGAAACCTGTTTTCTTGATGGAAGGGAACACATAAAACGCACCCTCGGGGTTAAAGCAGTCCATGCCCATTTCTCTGAAGCCGTTTACCATAATTTTTCGACGGGCATCATACTGGCTGCACATCTCCGCTACCTGTGAGTCGCAATTTTTCAGCGCTTCAATAGCGGCGTACTGGCTTGTGGTGGGGGCGCACATTATGGCGTACTGGTGAACCTTGGTCATTTCCTGTATTAATTCCTTTGGGCCGCAGGCATAACCAAGCCGCCAGCCAGTCATAGAAAATGCCTTGGAGAAGCCGTTAATTACCACGGTTTTGTCATACATACCCGGTAAAGAAGCGATGCTTACATGAGGTGAGCCTGTATATGTAAGCCCTGCGTAAATTTCGTCGCTTACAACCAAAATATTTCTATCACGCAAAACCTCTGCGATTTCCTCCAAGTCCTTTTTTTCCATAACGCCGCCTGTGGGATTACTTGGATACCCGAAAAGAATTGCCTTGGTTTTGTCCGTAATAGCATCAAGCAGCTCTGCCTTGGTGAGCTTAAATTTATTTTCTTCCTTTGTTGAAATAACGACGGGAGTTCCTCCGGCTAAAATCACACAAGGCTTGTAGGAAACAAAGCATGGCTCTACAATCAAAACCTCGTCCCCCGGCTCGATAATCGTCCTAAACACAAGGTCGATAGCTTCGCTTCCACCTACCGTAACAAGCACTTGATTTGACGGGTCATACTGCAAGCTGTATTTTCTGCTTACATAGCGAGAAATTTCCTGCCTAAGCTCCAACAAACCAGAGTTTGAGGTGTATATGGTTCTGCCCATTTCCAGAGAATAAATAGCTTCCTCTCTAACGTTCCAAGGTGTATCAAAGTCCGGCTCCCCTACTCCCAGAGAGATTACGTCCTTCATTTCGGCGGCTATGTCAAAAAATTTTCTTATTCCCGAATAAGGCAGCTCTTTTATTTTTTTGGATACAAAGGTTGTTGTCATGGCGAAACAATCATCCTCTCATCCTGTTTTTTTGCCTTTTCTAAAATTATGCCGTGCTCCTTGTATTTTTTCAAAACAAAGTGAGTGGCTGTGCTTAGCACCGATTCAAGGGGGGATAGCTTGTCGGATACGAAATATGCTACATCCTTTATATTTTTACCCTCAACAATAACCGTAAGGTCAAACCCCCCCGACATTAAATAAACAGCCGTAACCTCATCGAAGCCATAAATACGCTCTGCAATTTTATCAAAGCCTTGCCCCCTCATAGGAGTAACCTTCACTTCAATAAGTGCAGTCACGAAATCCTTGCTTGTTTTATCCCAGTTAATAAGAGTGTTGTAGCCGCAGATTACTTGCTCCTGCTCGAGAAGGTTAATTTCCTCCTCTATCTTTTTTTCGGTGGTGTCAAGCATTATAGCCAAATCCTTTGAAGTGAGCTTGGAGTTTTTTTCTAAAAAATTAAGGATTTTATTTTTCATAGGGTTTCCTCCCTTTATTCTTTAATTATTGAGATTTTTAACTCTTGCAGCTGCTTTTCGTCTACCTGACCTGGTGCATCTGTCATTGGACAGGAAGCGTCCTTAACCTTTGGAAAGGCAATAACATCTCTTAGGGATTGTGAGTTGGTCAAAATCATGGCTATTCTGTCTAAGCCATAAGCCAAGCCGCCGTGAGGAGGTGTGCCATATTTAAAGGCGTCCATCATAAAGCCAAACCTGTTTTGTGCGTCCTCCTTGGAAAATCCCAAAAGCTCAAACATTTTTTCTTGAACGTCTCTTTGGTGAATACGAATACTACCGCCGCCTATTTCAAAGCCGTTAAGTACAATATCGTACGCCTTTGCTCTTGCTTGACCCGGATTTGTTTCAAGAAGTGGTATATCCTCGTTTAAAGGTGAGGTAAATGGGTGATGCTTAGCATAGAAACGATTTTCTTCCTCTGCCCACTCGAACAACGGGAATTCAGTTACCCATAGCAAGCAGAAATCATCAGCCTTGGTTAATTCCTTAATTTTAGCAATCTCCAACCGCAGACTTCCAAGAGCGGCAAGCACTTTGTCGGTCTTATCAGCGCAAATTAGAATTAAGTCGCCCTTTTCTCCTTCAAGCGCCTTTACAATCTCGCCAATTTTGTTTTCGTCAAAGAATTTCGACAGACTGGTTTTTGCTTCTCCTTCATTAGTAAGTGTTATCCAAGAAAGTCCCTTTGTTCCAAATTGCTTCGCAATTTCCGATAGCTTATCGATTTGCTTTCTTGACATATCGGCACAGCACTTAGCATTAATCGCCTTTACAGAGCCGCCGTCATTTATGGCGTTTTCAAAGGCTTGAAACTCGCTGCCCTTTACAATATTGGATATATCCTTAAGCTCAAGCCCGAAGCGAATATCCGGCTTATCGCTGCCATAGCGGTTCATTGCGTCCTCATAGGTAATTCTTGGAAATGGAAGCTTTAACTCGACCCCCATAATAGCCTTGAAAACATGCTGCATAAGGCGTTCGTTGACAGAAATAACATCCTCCATCTCCACAAAGGAAAGCTCCATGTCAATCTGTGTAAACTCCGGCTGTCTGTCTGCTCGTAAGTCCTCATCTCTAAAGCACTTCGCTATTTGGAAATATTTATCAAAACCGGACACCATCAAAAGCTGCTTAAAAATTTGTGGTGACTGGGGCAAAGCATAAAAGCTTCCCGGATAAATTCTGCTGGGCACCAAATAATCTCTTGCTCCCTCTGGTGTGCTTTTTGTTAAGTAAGGGGTCTCAATATCCAAAAAGCCTTCCTTGCTTAAAAACTCCCTAACTGCCATAGACAGATTGTGCCGTAGTATAAGATTCTTTTGCAGAGCTTCACGGCGCAAATCCAAATATCGATGCTTTAATCTAAGGTCAATGGACACATTCTCGTCCGCCACCTGAAAGGGAGGAGTTTCCGCCTCGGATAATATTTTAAGCTCTGTAGCTTCTATTTCAATTTTTCCTGTTTTCATTGCCTGATTAAAGTCCTTTTCGCCTCTTGAGCGCACAACGCCTTTAACCGCAAGCACATATTCTCCTCTAATGGATTCCGCTTTCTTAAAAAGCCCTCCGTTAGCACCGTTTTCGTCAAAGGTAATTTGAACTATACCTGTTCTGTCTCTTAAGGTAACAAATATAAGCTGACCAAGGTCACGGCGCTTGTTGACCCAGCCCATAAGAGTTACCTCCTGGCCAATCATTTCTTCAGTTACATCTGTGCAGTAGTGGCTTCTTTTAAGCCCACTCATAGCTTCTCCCATGCAAATTAGCTCCTTGTATTTGGAATTTTTTATATATTAGGATAACACAATATTTATTTTTTGCAATGAATAATTCAAGAAATTTTGCAACCTTTTTATAAAAAATACGTTTAATTTCCATAGGGAGGGATTATTTTGAAAAAATTATTATTTGTTCTAACATTTATCCTTTGTTTTATGTATGCATTTAACGCCTACGCTGGAATTTACGGTGAAAGCTCCGTCAGCGTAACCACAACCGAAACAGATGCATCGGTTACCATAAGCTTTGACTCCACCTTTAACGCCTCCAGCATTAACACCATCGAGACGGACATAAGAATCTCCGGGGGCACAAGGTCGGCAATCACCTGGAATTTTAACCCTGTTACGGCAAAGTTTGACATCACCGGCTTATCCCCAAACTCCAGCTACTCTGTTTCTTTGGGAACAGCCAGTCAAACCTTTACCACAAGGGCACTTCCGGCTCTTCAAAGCATTACGGGAATGGCGCCTGTAGGAAATTCCGTTGCACCGGGCTCTACTATTTCCTTTGTTTACCCTGCGTCCGTTCAAACCGTTGCTCCGTCCCATGTGTCTGTAAAAAAAGATAATGTGGTTCAAACAGGCATTTCCGTTGTAGTTGATTCGGCAAACAGAGTATGTACTGTTTCGGGCATAACACTTATGCCTGGCTCCCTTTACAGCGTAATCGTTAGCGTGCCAGACCAGTACGGCAGATTGGTACAGGAAAACTGGGCCTTTACCGTAAAGCCAAACATGCTTAACCCAAACGTTACCTTAACAGGGCGCTCGTCAAACATTGACCCAAAAACGGATATTCTTACCCTTACCTTTGATAAGGAGATAAACACCAACACTGTAAACCAATACAATATATTTATTGCAAACTCCAACAGTGTCACACCACTTGTTTATCCTACAGTTATTCTTGGGAACGATAGAAGGACGGTTTCTGTAAGCTACACCAGTAACACTACCCTTGCTTATAACTCAACCTATGTGGTAGTAGTTACTACGGGAGTAAAGGATATTGACGGTTTAGGGCTTGCCACCGCAAGGTCGCTACCTTTCACCACCTCTGTTTTAAACAGACCTTATTTGGTATCCACCTCTCCAGCCAACAACGCAACAAAGATTCCTGTTAACTCAAAAATTAATATTAATTTTTCGGCAGCAATGAGAGCTACCTCCTTTCCCACAAACACCATAACATCAACTACGTCACCCATTTACCTGCTGAAAACGACTAACTCCGCAAATATACCATGCACCGTAAGCTGGAACTCAAACAATACAACAGTTACACTTACGCCAAATACCTCACTGGATTTGAACACAGAGTACACGCTGTATATTTCCACGGAGAACTACGGAGAAAACAATTCCAACCTAGCCACCTCCACTACAGTTAAATTCAAAACAGCATCGGGAGTAGTTTCTTCCTTTATAAAGGATTTAAGTCCCGACGAGGCAGAAATCAACGTGCCGGTAGGTACAAAGATGATTTTCTACTTTACCGAGTCAATGCTTGCTTCTACCATTACTAATGAAAATATCTACATTAAAAAAGAATCAAACGGCCAGCTGATTGATTCTGTTGTAGAATATGATAATTATACTAAAAAGGTTACCATTACTCCCCTCCTCTACCTAGAGCCGGACACCTATTACGGCATATATGTCACTACCGGCGTAAAGGACGCAAACAGCTACTCCATACCAAGCTGCAACTGGAGCTTTAAAACAGCCGCCGCCGCCGCTTTTGCTATTTTCTCAAAAACACCTGAGAGCAATGCTACTAACATAGCGGTAAATACAAAGGTAGTGGTTGTGTTAAACAACGAGCTTTATTCATCCTCTAGTGTTAGCAGCAACAACTTCTACATCACAGAATATTCCCGTACAAACAAAATACCTGTTAACCTTTCTCTTAACACCGCCAGAACTGAGATAACATTAACACCCATATCTGCACTGGCATATAATAAGGAATATTTTGTTCATCTGGAGGGCATAAGAAACAGAAACGGAGTAACCATAACCCCAACAAGCTGGAGCTTTAAGACAGCTGACAAGCCACTAATTACCGAGGATCCATTGCGTTACGGCACATCTAACAACCCTGTTGTTAAAATAAACGGGAAGTACATTGACTTTGATGTAAGCCCTGTTATTAGAAACCAAAGAACAATGGTGCCTTTCAGAAAGATTTTTGAGGTATTGGGCGCAACAGTTACCTATGACAACTACACTGACCCCAAAAATCCAAAAATATTGGCTTACTACGACTCAAAGATTCTTACCCTTTATCCCAATAATCCAATTGCCTGGATTAACGGAAGGGCCACCACTCTTGATGCCGCCGCCTTTATTCTTAACGACAGGCTGTTGGTGCCGCTTAGATTCGTAGGCGAAGGGCTTGACATGAATGTGGATTATGACCCAAACACCTTCAATGTTATTATTACAAGTAAATAATTGCCTTATTGTTTTTGACCAAAATATTTTACAAGGAGGTTTATCATGAAAACGATGGCAAAAAGTATTAATTGGGTTAGAGCCGGTATAGCTATTGCATTGGTTGGGCTGCTGTTATTTTTTAACCTTAACCTTAAGCTAATGTTTGGCGCTACTCCAACCCTAAAAAGTTTTGCTGTAACAGACTTCACCACAAACTCTGCAACAATAACCCTTACCTTTGACGGTAACATTCCTGACTCTGCCGCTCAAACTGAAATAAAAGAAAGCTTTACTTACCAGTATCTTTCAGCATCATCAGGTGGAAATTTTTTACCTTCAAATATGAGCTTTGGCGCGCAAACTGCTACCTTTACCTATGACCGCTTACAGCCGGGTACAGCATATACTTTTACAGTTACTCCACCATCAGGCACACCGCTTACTACTGCTTCCTTTACTACTAAGACCTTACCCTTTACTGTTTCATCATCAAGTAATATGAGCGGAATCAAGCCTTATGGTGATACCTTGTCATTTACCTTCTCTGACAAGGTTCCAGCGAATATGTCCGACAGTGATATTTATATAAGCACATCCTCTGGCGGCTCTGCTTATTTTAAGCCTGCTGTCAGCATCACCAGCGACAGAAAAACAGTTTCTCTTATTTGGAACTCCAGCAGCACCTTGGCTTATAACCAGACCTACTACGTTGTAATCAGAAACTCTTTAACCAACGAAGCCGGTACTTCTACTATCTCCGGCACTACCAGCTTTTCCTTTACTACAACATACAACTCCACCTCCTCTGGAACAACTCGCCTATCCTCCAGCTCTCCTTCTCACAATTCCTCAGGGGTTAGCATTGGTTCATCTGTAAATCTTTACTTCAATAACTCAATCAGCACTTTTTTTTCAAATTTTAACTATACCGATAAAAATTCTGCGGTATATATGGTTACTACCTACGGCAATGACAATGTGCCTTGTAGTATATACGTAAACGGCTCTACAGTTACCCTTACACCTAACTACAGCTTGAGCTACGATACGGAATATTCTGTATACATTACCTCAAGGTTGTATGATGTAAACAATGCCGCTGTTTCAAGCGATGTTGTGCGCTTCAGAACCTATTACGATAATTACTACAACGATTATCCTTACTATGGCGGTGGTTCCTCATACTATTCTAACGTTTATGTAACAGATAAATCACCTTACTCCAATGAGACAGGCGTACCTATAAACAGAGAAATAACCTTTAGGTTCTCAAACTACGTTTCTTCAAGCTCTGTAAATTCTAGTAACGTATATCTTAAGAGAGATAGCGGATCATATGTAAGTGCTTCCGTTTACTATGACTCCAGCTCAAGAACGGTTACTTTAAGACCAAACAGCAATCTTGACACAAATACCTACTACACCGTTTATGTTACAACCGGGGTTAGAGACGGAAGCGGATACGCTGTTTCATCTACTAACTGGAGCTTTAGAACCTCCACGGACTCCAGTTACTATTCATCGGGCGCTACTCATAGGTCACCATTTGCCGGAGAAACAAGAGTGCCTGTTACAACAAGCGTTACCCTTGGCTTTGACAAGAGTCTTTCCTCAAGCTATGTAAACTCAAACAACGTTTACATTTCTAAAAACGGAACAAAGATTCCTAGTGACGTAAGCTACAGCTCAAGCAATAAAACTGTTACCATTAGGCCAAAAAGCAGCCTATCATACGATACAGAGTATGCTGTTTATATTGACGGGCTTAAATACAGCGGTGGTCAATCCGTTCCTTACGAACGCTACACCTTTAGAACTCAGGCCAATTCCTCATCCTCAAGCAGTAGCAGCAGCTCTAGCTCTACTACCCAAAACGCTACCACCTACTACCCAGGTTCAACAGGCTACGCATACTTCCCAGACAGCAGCGCGGCTGCCAACGTTTATGCCAACCCATACTTCAATTATCTAATCAACCAAGGCTACGCAAACTTTAGCTCCAACGTATTCGTACCTGCTCAATCCGGTACTCCTCAAAGTCCAGTGGTTAGAGTAAACAACGTATACTTGAACTTTGAAGCTAACCAAAAGCCTTATGTAAGTAACGGCACCACAATGGTACCTTTTAGAAAGCTTTTTGAAACAATGGGTGCTACAGTTGCCTTTGACAATGTAACCGAACGTGGTCGCTCAAAAATTATAGTTAACTACAAAAATGACCGCCTAGTATTCTATGTAGGCGAAACCACTGCCTATAAAAATGGCAACCCAATGACCGTTGAGGCACCTGCGGAAATCGTAAACGACAGAGTTTATGTGCCTGCACGTTTCGCAAGTGAAGCATTAGGCTCCTTCGTGGGATATGATGATAAAACTTGTACTGTAATTGTTGTTACTTATTAATTTTAAATAAAAAAGGCTTCGCTCAGAATTTTTCTGGCAAAGCCCAAGGCTGCCGATTTGTAAATAGTCGGCAGCTTTTTTTGTATATCGAAAACCCCCAGCCTATCCGGGGGTTTTCGATATACAAAAAAACCCCTGCAAACCTAAAGTTTACAGGGGTTTTTAATAAAGGCACCAGCGAGATTTGAACTCACGAGTAAAGGTTTTGCAGTTATCCATTCTATTATTTATGGCTTTTTAAGACTATTAACAAACCTTGATTTTGCAGCGTTTTCAAACCTTTTTCTCTTGCAATCATTAGCCTTTTCCCCTACCTTTTTGTAAAAAATATGCACAAACTATGCACAACTTTTATTCCGGCATTGCAAGAATTTCAGATAGCTTCTCGCTTGCTACAACGTCCATGCTTTGTATTGCATGGCTATAAATGTTTAGTGTTGTGGAAGTATTGCTGTGACCAGCACGTGCAGAAATTTGCCGTATCGGTATGCCAGCCATAATTTGCAACGTAATGTTCGTGTGCCGCAGGCTATGTGGGGTAATTTTTGGCAGGTCGTGCTTAATAATAAACTTTTGAAGCCATTTAGATATAGTTCCCGAATATATGGGATTCCCGTTATCTTGCGTAAAAAGCCTATCGGCTACACCTACATAATGAGAACCTAATTTTAATTTGTATTCTAGCCAGTATTTACGATAATCGGACAGCACAGAAAACATTTCATTGGGCAGCGTCACCGTTCTTATGCTTGTATCATTTTTTGGCAATTTAGTAATTAGACCCTTATTAACGTGCTGTGAAGTACGGGCAATGGTAATTGTGCAGTTTGAAAAATTTACGTCTTGCCATTCAAGGCCTGTAAGCTCCCCAATCCTAAAGCCGCCATATAAAAGCAGCAACAGAGCCGTGTTAATTCTAATATCTGATTCTTTAACCAAGCAAGCCACAAAGTTTTGAGCCTGTTTATCATCAAGATGAGCAGGTTCTTTTTTTTGTACCTTTGGCGGCGTGACAAGGCTTGCTGGGTTTATATCAATTAGGCGTAGTTTGTACGCACTTTGCAATACGGTATGAATTAGTCTGTGGAAATGCCTTTGCGTTTGTGGCGAATACTCCATAGAAGCAAGAATCTTGTAAAATTCTTGAATATGAAAGGCCGTTAATTTTTCAAGGTGAAAATGTCCTAAGTGCTTATTTATGATTACCAACAGTTCCTTATAACGTTTTTGAGTTATTGGAGCATGGTTTGTTTCGTTAAGAGTTAGCCAACGTTTAGCATATTCTTCAAAAGATATTTTTTCAAGGGTATATCCCTTTTGGCATTTTTCTTCAAAGTCAATTACGGCACGTTGCAATGCTTTTTGTGTTTGTTTTTCGGTTAACCCTTTATCCGGTGTAAATGTAGTCGACTTTGTAACTTGCTTCCCAGAGCTGTCTAGGCCAAGGCTTACACGGATTAAATAACTACTTCCACGCCTTTGAATGTATGCCATTTGTGTTCACTCCTTTACCGATTCTGCTTTAGCATTCAGACGTTCCTCAATTGGGTTTACATGAATTTTTATATCATAGCCATTAGGCAAGTTTCTTTCAAAGCAATTTTGGATAGCTTGAAAAAAATCATTTACCGCTACAATTATTTGTGTCTGTTTTTTTGAAATAGAAGCGTAGCGATGCAGTAAAACTAAATCCGAGTTATTATCTACCATTGATGCCAAATATGCAGTATTAAAACAATCCCAGTAAATTTTATCTAAAAGCTTAATATATTCAAGGCTTAATTCTTTATTCGGAGCAATTTTAATATAAGTTTCTGTTATTTCTTTAAAAATTGTAATCAGCACACTCCTAGTTTCTAAGTCGAGTTCATTTAGTATTGCAGAGAATTTGCTTTCTGTATTCTCTAAAATATTTTTATGCTCATTGTTTTTAACAGGGCTTAAGCCTAATAGATAGTCTGTGGTGCAGTTAAAGTATTTGGCAATTAAGCAAACTTTATCTATGTCGGGTCTATTATATCCAGAAAGCCAAAGCCGCACTGCTTCCGCACTAACATCCAATGCTTTACTTAAACTTTCTGCACTAATCCTTTCCTGCTGCAACAATTCTTTTATTCTAACATTTAGAAAATTATTAATAAATTTTGCTGTTTTTTTTTGCGTTTTCTTCTCATCCATCTAAGCGCCTCCTAAAATTAGCAACGGTAAAATATTAAAATATATTTTACCAAAGCTTGACTTTTATTATTGCTAATGCTATTATCAATATATCAAGTATTGGTAACTTTGTAAAGTGAATTTTTAAAGGAGGGCATGGTTATGATAAAAGCAAATGTTGATATTAGGAAAGAAGCAAAAAGCGCAAAAATTCCTTTATGGCAAATTGCGCTTAAACTAGGTATTAGTGAGGTTACATTGGTTCGCAGATTAAGGCTTGAACTAGCAGAGCAGCAAAAGAAAGAAATTTTCTCAATAATTTGCGAATTAAAGGCTGGTGAAATTTATGCAAAAGTCTAAGAGTCTTTATTCTGAGGTTAGTGTTGATTTTTAGTTTTTTAACTGAGGAGGCTTAAAATGCAAATACCAACCATGCTCACACTAAAACAAGCCGCTAAAGCTACTGGGCTTGCTCACCACTACATAAGGCAGCTGTGTATCCAAGGACGAATTACTCACGTTAGAGCAGGAAAAAAATACCTTGTAAACCTTGAAAGACTAATTGAGTTTTTAAACATTGGAGAGCAAGACGCAAAAAAGTAAGCTGCATATTAAGCAGGTAAATACTTGCACCATATCTTTACAATTCTCTTGCCGAACCTTGAAAACCAAATAGTTTCCGCAACACAAGCAAAAAAGTCTATTGTGAAGCGGCAGCAAAAAATAATTGCTAAAAGGAGTGATTTTCTGGCAAAAAACAAAATTTACATAAGCAGGTGAACGAATGAAAAACCCAAAAGACATAAAAAAAAGCACCCAAACGCCCTTGAGTGCTGTACAAGAAAAAGTCTATAAATTTGCTATTATTTTACCACGAAAATTAACCAAAATCAAGCCCTTTTTTAAAGAGCAGGTGAGTTAATGACAGCAGTACAAAAGAATATTGCAAAATTAGCTATTGAGTTTGCCGAAAATCCTAATAACGCAGGAAAGTTTTTAGTGATAACAGACATTGTGGAACTTCTAGAAATTGCCATACAGCCAGATACCTATTGCACCATGATTCTCCAAAACTTCTTAAAGTTAAGTTTTACGCTGTATAAATTCAAAATAATTATTTTGTGTAAAAACAAAAGCAACAGCGTTATGGCCAGGGAACATTGTTCGTCATTTGATTTAGAGCCTATTGATGAACAAACAACGTTTA
This sequence comes from uncultured Eubacteriales bacterium, assembly GCA_964456085.1. Taxonomy (GTDB): domain Bacteria; phylum Bacillota; class Clostridia; order Lachnospirales; family CAYWBF01; genus CAYWBF01. The sequence goes on along the minus strand of CAYWBF010000040.1, from coordinate 543 downwards.
TACGCTTAATACTACCATTTGACAAAAAAAGTGACATTGCATTTCAAAAAATGGTATTACGTGAAAATTTTGGGGTTTTGAATGATTGCATTGTGCAGTTTATCAATACACTTGATATGCCTATAAATAACGCAAATAAGCAATATATAGGGATAGACAAAAACAAAAACCCAAAAATACTTTGTCCAGAGTTGGCGGATTACATTCGCGAGAATTCCAATTACTTTTTTATTAAAGATACTCAAAAACAAGGTATTCAAAAGTATTTTTATTTTGAGAATAGCGGAGTTTATAGATTGGTCGCAGATGACGAACTGCGAGGCATAATAAAGTCCCATATACCAAGTAATTTGTTAAAAATGCGAGATGTTAATGAAGTTCTGCAAAATCTAAACACAGACTTAAAATTTGTAAATTCAGAGAAGCTAAATTCTAACGAAAATATTATAAATTTTAAAAACGGGATTCTTGACCTTCGCTCTATGGTACTACTGCCACACAGCTCCGAATATTTTTCAACGATTCAAATACCTTGCGATTGGA
>CAYWBF010000039.1:0-12349 GCA_964456085.1 uncultured Eubacteriales bacterium | reverse complement strand
GACTTTCTTCGAGTATGCGTCGTCGCGGCTTCCTCGTCTGACGAAAAAATATCTAGCAAATCCGGCTACAGCAGGTTTCAGAAGAGGTCTATTAACCCTTCTTACTAAAAATAACTGTCAAAGCAAACAAAGGCAGCCTAAGCATTCTTTTAAACCTCCAAGGCTCCTTTAGCAGCCTATAAAACCATTCAAGCCCCATTCTTTGAAAAATAACTGGTGCTCTTTTTAATTTTCCGCTCATTACGTCAAAGCTGCCCCCTACACCAATGCCTACCCTTACGGGTAGTTGGCTAAGGTTTTCAAAAATCCACTTCTCCTGCTTTGGTGCACCAAGCCCCACCAAAAGAAAGGTAGGCTTTAGCCTGTTTATTTCTTCTAATATTAGTTTTTCTTCATTTTTGTCAAAATATCCGTCATGTACGCCAATTATTTTTAGACCGCCGTATTTTGCCTCCATTTTTTCTTTAGCAAGCTGTGGAATTCCCTTTCCTCCTCCGAGAAAATAAAAGGTATGCTCTGTACCCTTAGCCTTTTCAAATAAGCACTGAACAAGCTCGTAGCCTGTTACTCTGTTTTTGATTTTTACCTTGTTAAGCCTTGAGGCAAGGACGATTCCAATGCCGTCTGGAGTTACCATTGAAGCTGAGTTAAGAATTTTTAAAAGGCTTTCGTCCTTTCGTGCTTCCATTACAATTTCCGGATTAGGCGTAAATACCATATGGCTTTTGCTATCTCCGGCAAAGGTCATTACCTTAGACACAGCCTCGGCCATTGTGATGGCATCAAACTGTACATTTAATATAGTTGTTTTCATCTCGTCACCTGTACTCCATTTATAAGCTCTACTGCATGGCTGGCGTTTTCTCTGCTTTGGCGTTTGAACTCCATGCTTTTTTCTATAAGGCATTGGGAAATAGTCTCTCTTTTTTCTATTATTTCGTCAGCAAAGCCAATAAGACGCTCTAAGCTTATTAATTCAATCAGCTCATAAAAATACTGTCCTGTGGCATCCACCATGGACTTTATTTTTTTGTCGTAAATAAGCCCTATAATGGGGCAACCTGTTTTTATTGCGTAAATCAGGGCATGAAGTCTCATTCCAAGTACAAACTGCGCCCCTGCAATCACAGCCATTGCTTCCCAGAAGCCATACTCGCTGCCGAAAAATATCCCGGGGTGCTTCATAAGCTTAATAACCCTCTGGGAAATATCGCTGTCGTTTTCCGGCTGCATGGGCACAAAGATTGCTGTGTAGCCGTATTTTTCAAAAATATAGTCCCCAAAATCGGCAATAGTCTGCTCAAAGCCGTTTGGTATAGACTTCCAGCTTCTTATGGATACTACAAAATATTTTTTATGGTAGCAGCCTATTCTTGTCAACACCTCTGCTCCCATTTCTTCAAGCCTCTGATTTTCTATGGAAAAAACCGTATCCGAGGTGATTTTTATAGGAGGCTTTGTAACCCCAAGGCTTTGTACATACTGAAAGCTTGGCTCGTCACGCAGAGTTATTAGGTCTGCTGAATTTAATACAGATTCTACCCTTTTCCGATTTTTAGGGTTGTTAACAGGGCCAATGCCGTTTGAGTATAGCATAACCTTAGCGCCACGGCGTTTCGCAAAGTAAATCACTGCCAAATAATAAATCAGTGAGTGAGTGCTTGTTACGTCTTGTATAAGACTGCCCCCTCCACTAATTAAAAGCTTAGTTTTGGGAAGGGCGTGTAAAATTTTCAAAAAATCAAAGCGGTGAATGGAATTAACATCGTAGGTAAGCATTGTGCTCTTTGGTCGCCTTGATAGCACAGTTATTTTAATATCCTTATTTTCCAGCTTTAAATCGTCAACTATGGCTCTTAGCACCATATCGTCACCGTTATTGTAATAGCCGTAATAACCTGAAAGCATAACATCAATGCTTCGCTCGCCCCCACGTTCAATAGAGCGGTAAAGCCGCAAAGCATCCTCTGCCATTCTGTCCACGGAGTAATACTTAATAATTATCTCCCTGCCGTATTCGCCCATAGCGGTAAGCTCGGCTTTGCTTTTGCCCAGAAGCTCCAGTATATCAGCCTTAAGCTGTGAGGAAGTAGTTTCCACAAACCCCCTACAGCAAAAATTCGTATTGATTCCATCGTCCAGCTTTTCCTCTGAAAAAATTCCAAGGTAGCCTTCGTTTCCGGCAACAATCAACGGCTTAGCCGCCGCCATTGCTTCAAGTGCCGCACGGCTTACTCCTACAAAAATATCTGCTAGTGCCAAGAATTTGTTTATGTCTACTCGAGAGCCGGTAAGGTAAATAACCTTCTCCCCTATTTTTGCGTTAGCCTTGTCTGCCGCCTTTTTTATCTCTCCAAAATCGTTGCCGCCCCCCACAACAATTATTTGAATATCCTTATACTGCTCAAAAATTTCCGAGGCGCACGAAATCAGCCGGTGGGCGGCAAGGCTTCTATCCTTATCCATTCGGCTGATATATACTATATTTCGCTTTTGAGGGTCAAGTCCAAGCTCCTCATATATCCCCCCTACGTTCTGGTCTGGGCTGAATTTTTCCGTATCGATTCCGTTTATAGTTACCAGTATATTATTGGGAGGTAGATTATATTTCTCAATTAAATAGGTTTTAATATCCTCGCTTACAGCGAGAGTACCCTCTCCCCAGTTTGTGAGGACGTTAAAAGGAAATCGGGTAGTAAAAAGCCAATGAGCCGTAGTTACAAAGCGAAAGCCCATAGACTTAGACAAAACGCCGCACAAAAAAGCCGGTATACGAGCATGTGCGTGAACCAGCTTAATATTATTGGAAGCTATGACTTTTTTGAGAATAAAAAAAGACTTAAGCAGGCTTACGGGCTTCTTATTATGAAGTGGGGCAAGGTAGTGCTTTATCCCGAACTCCTCCAGCTCCTTAACATAAGCCCCACCGTTGGAAACAACAATAACCTGTACATCTCTTTTCGCCAGAGCCTTGCAAAGCTCCAGCACATGGGTTTCCGCTCCGCCGATTTCAAGCCCCATTAATGCCATTAATACTTTAACCTTTTCCATGAATTTCTCCTTTTTTCACCTTAACCTTAACCAACAAGGCATTAATCAAGCCAAACAAAAACCTCGCTTCATTTATTCCCAAAAAGAAGGACATGAGAAAATAAGCGGCGCTTCCCACCAAAGCAGATAACCCCACAATTAAAGCCGTTCCAAAAAAGCTGCCCTTTAGAAAAACCATTAGCCAGCTCTTGATTAAGAAAACCAGCACCCCCATAACAACGGCACTTGAAAGCATTTTAGAAATTGTAACAAGCAAATCCTTTAAGGACAAGGATTTAAACTGCACAAACAAAACCCCTAACAGTATAACTGCTGCAACAGAGACGGACACAGATGACGCAAGAGCAACTCCCCCTACATCAAGCTTGTCCACTAATGCAAAGCTTAAAACAAAATTTACAGCTATAGCAAATATTCCTGTAATAAGAGGTGTTCTTCCGTTTTTTACGGCGTAAAAGGCTCTTAGGCAAACTGTTTGAAGGCCAAAGCCTAACATTCCCGGGGCAAAATAAAACAGTGCCTTTGCAGCGGCTTGTGTAGAAAAATCATTAAACTCCCCATATTGGTAGAACAAGCGAATTATTTCTGTGCTTAACAGCATTAGACCCACAGTCATGGGAATAAGTAGGAAGAATAAGTTGCTTAAGGCACCTGAAACGGATTTGCCAAACTCCTCGGAATTTTCGTTTGCATAAAGCTTGGATAGCTTTGGGAAAATTACGTTAGCAAGAGAAAGAACAAATACTCCAGTAATAACGGAGTAAAGCTCATTGGCGTTACCAAGAACAAGCCCTGCTGTATTTCCTCCAAAAAGGTGAGCAGCAGCCTTTTGGTTAACGGCAAAATTTATGGGCACAACCCAAGTACTCACCATAACGGGCAGCATTAGCTTAAATATTTCAATAAGCCCTTCTTTAGTATCCCCAAGCTTAAGAGTAAACCTAAACTTAAAGCCATTTTTCACCAAAAAAGGAATCTGTATCAAAATCTGAGAAAGCCAGCCAGCCAAAAAAGCAAAGCAAAGCCCGAGCACCCCAAATTTTTCCAATAAAAAAACATAATAAAAAATAATAATGCCGTTTGAGGTGACAGACATAGCCGCCGGAATATTAAACTCTCCAAGAGCTTGAAGCACGCCGATTAAGGAAAAAGCAATCCCAGCCAAAACAATGGTTGGAAACATAATTTTCAACAAAAACGTAGTAGCCTCAAAAACCCCCTGCTCCACTCCTCCTCCCATTAAGGAGAAAATTTGTGGAGTAAATGCAATGCTTACTAAAGTTATAATAGAAGAAAGAAAAATTATTATGGACAAAAAGGAGTTGGCTAGGTGAAAAGCCGCTTCCCTCCCCTTTTTTTCCAGGTATCCGTTAAAAACAGGTATAAAGCTTGCAGAAATAACAGCGGAAAACACAATATCCAAGAATTGTCTTGGAATCAAACTGGCATAATAAAAAGCAGTACCCTCCACAGAGCCTGTACCGTAAATTGCTGTATGGAGAATCCCCCTAAATAGTCCCAGTACCTTTCCCACAAGCATAATAGCGGTCATCATGCCTACGGTTTTAAAAAAAGATGTGCCTTCCTTACTTGTCTGAATATTTTCCTTATTCATCTATAGTAACCCTGCTTATGTCCGCTCCAAGAGTTTTTAGCTTGTTAACCATATCCTCATAGCCACGGTCGATATATTTGACGTTTCCGATAATAGTCTTACCCTTAGCCGCAAGTCCGGCAACTACAAGAGCCGCACCGGCTCTTAAATCTGTGGCGGTTACCTCGGCACCGGTTAGCACCTTTTTGCCGTCAACCACAGCCAGCCTGCCCTCTACGGTAATATTACACCCAAGACGTTTTAGCTCGTTAATGTACTGAAAACGGTTTTCCCATACGGTTTCTGTAATAATCCCTCTGCCGTTGCCCTTGCATAACAACGCCGTTATTTGGGGCTGTAGGTCGGTTGGGAAGCCGGGATATGCCATTGTTTTTACATTAACGCTGCGTACTTCGTCATTACCTATAACAGTGATGTAGTCATCACCCTCTACTATTTTGCAGTTCATTTCCTGAAGCTTCGCCGAAAGTGAGTCCATGTGCTTAGGAATAATATTTTTTACAGTAACCTCGCCTCCTGTAATAGCAGACATTATCATATAAGTCCCAGCCTCTATCTGGTCTGGGATAATGGTGTAGCTTGCTCCGTGTAAGGAGTTCACCCCTTTTATTCTAATAATATCCGTACCGGCACCTTTTATTTTTGCTCCAAGCATATTTAAAAAGTTGGCTACGTCTACAACGTGCGGTTCCTTTGCGGCATTTTCGATTATGGTAGTGCCTTCTGCGTAAATTGCGGCGAGCATAATATTTATGGTTGTGCCTACGCTTACAACGTCCAAGTAAATATTTGTACCAACAAGCTTCTCGCAGCTTGCCTTAATCACTCCATGCTCAATATAAACCTCCGCACCAAGAGCACGAAAGCCCTTAATATGCTGGTCGATAGGCCTTGTACCAAAATTACACCCTCCGGGAAGAGCAACCTCACATTTTTTGAACCGCCCCAACAGTACCCCAAGTAGATAGTAGGAAGCACGAATTTTTTTAACAGACTCATAGGGAGCCAAAACAGTTTCAATACCTCTGGAATCTATATGAAGTGTATGCTTATCAATAAAATGACACTTAGCACCAATCTTCTTCATAACATCCACAAACATAATTACATCTTCAATGTATGGTAAATTCTCTATAATACAAACATCATTAGCAGCTATAGCAGCCGGTATAATAGCCACTGCTGCATTTTTTGCTCCGTTGACATCGACATGCCCTACAAGCCTTTTTCCGCCCATAATCTCAATATATTCCATAATTTTAACACCTTTCCGAGTGTGCTAGGTGGTTTGGAGGAGTATCCCCCCAAGACTACTTTATTTTAAATTTATATATTTTGTTATATTTAAAATTGTTAACTAGGGTGTGTTTGAAAAACGATATTTTACACTATATATAGTCTAACACGGTTCAAGTTGGGCTATATAGCAGCAAAATACAGTTTTCAAACATCGCCTAAATTTATGAATTAATTATAGCATTATTCAAGAGAAATTTGCAACTACAATTATAAGAGTAGCAAAGAGGTAAATTAACTACTTGAAATTTTTTTAATATTATAGTACAATGCTTTTTAGTTGTTATGCGTTTATAGCTCAGTTTTGGATAGAGCGGTCGCCTCCTAAGCGACAGGTCGCAGGTTCGAGCCCTGTTAAGCGCAGATAAAAAGCCCGTAAATCTAGGATTTACGGGCTTTTGGTTTTTTATTTAAAAAAGACGCTTCGTAAAGCGTCTTGAAAGAATCCTACATTATGTTATACTTAGTCTGCACTAAAGCGTAAGGGAGGTAGGCTTGACTCTCCGTAAAAGGGGGTGAAGCTTTATGTCAGTATATGAAGCGTTGATTTTGATGCTATCATTTGGAAGTTTTATTTTACTTCTTTTGACATATATTTCTTCAAAAAAGAAATAACCGCCCCATAGCAAGGAATGCGGTTATTTAATAAAATTATTTAACTAGCAAGCCTAGCCGCCCTTAAAGAGGTCTGTGCATTAAAGAGAGTGTTTGAGCCACTCTCTTTTTTATTGTATTCAAATTATACATCATCTATACATTTTTTTCAAGCATTAATATTCACTTATCTACTATTTCTTTTTCGCAATCCAGAATCCAAAATTCTCTTACGCATACGCAAGGATTTAGGCGTAACCTCCAGAAGCTCATCATCAGCAATAAACTGCAAGCATTGTTCCAAAGAGTAATTCAACGGAGGGGATAATCGCAAGGATTCGTCAGAGCCGGATGCACGCATATTAGTCTGCTGCTTGCGCTTGCAAACGTTGACCTCAATATCTTCGGCTTTGGCGTTTCTGCCTACAAGCATACCAGCATAAACCTTTACCCCAGCACCAATAAATAAATCTCCACGCTCCTGTGCGTTGTACAGGCCATAAGGAACTGCATCACCGTCTGCAAAAGCGATTAAAGAGCCTTGTGGTCTTGCAGGTATTGCACCCTTCATTTCCTTGTACTCGTCAAATTCAGCATTTAGTATACCTGTTCCCTTTGTGTCTGTTAAAAACTCTGAGCGGTAGCCCATTAGCCCACGAGAGGGAATACTAAAGGTTAAGCGAGAGTTGCCATTTTTCGGAGGAGACATATGGGTCATTTCTCCACGTCTGGTGCTTAGCTTTTCAATAACAGAGCCGGCATACACCTCCGGCACATCAACGGTCACTATTTCGTATGGCTCAAAGGTTTTACCATCTATTTCCTTAAATAGTACAACAGGCTTAGACACAGCAAATTCGTATCCTTCACGGCGCATTGTTTCTATTAATATAGAAAGATGCAGCTCCCCACGACCTGAAACAATAAAAGACTCTGTGGTTAAGCCGTCCTCAACTCTAAGGCTAACGTCTGTATAAAGCTCTTTATACAGCCTGTTTCTAAGGTGGCGGCTTGTAACAAAATTACCTTCCCTACCGGCAAATGGTGAATCGTTAACCGAGAAGGTCATGGAGATCGTAGGCTCGGATATTTTGTTAAACTCTATAGGCACAGGATTGTTAACAGAGCATATTGTGTCGCCTATTTTTAAGCTCTCAATGCCGCTAAGTGCAACTATAGAACCAAAGCTTGCTGAATCCACGCTAACACGCTCAAGCCCTTCAAACTCAAAAAGCTTTGTTATACGCACCTTTTTATAGTTGGTGTCAGTATCGTAAATGTTTGCTATAACAACCTCATCATTTACACTAACGGTGCCGTTCTCAATTTTACCTATGCCTATACGCCCAACATATTCGTTGTAGTCAAGTGTAGTTATAAGCATTTGCAAGTCGGAATCCTTGTTGCCCTTTGGTGCAGGAATGTACTTTAAAATAGCCTCAAACAAAGGTGCCATAGTTGTTGAGGACTGCTCGCCGCTTTCAGCCATGTATGCAAAGCCTTTTTTGGCAGAGGCATACACAAATGGTGCATTAAGCTGCTCGTCGCTTGAATCCAGCTCCATAAACAACATAAGAACCTCGTCAACAACATCTTCCGGTCTTGCATCAGGTCTGTCTATCTTGTTAATGCACACAATAACAGGTAAATTCAAATCCAAAGAATTTTTTAAAACAAATTTTGTTTGGGGCATTGGCCCTTCAAATGCGTCAACAACTAAAATAACGCCGTCTACCATTTTGAGTACACGCTCTACCTCGCCGCCAAAATCCGCATGGCCGGGAGTATCAATAATGTTAATTTTTGTGCCGTTGTAGTTTATAGCCGTATTTTTTGAAAGTATTGTTATGCCACGCTCACGCTCAAGGTCGTTTGAATCCATTACACGCTCAACAACCTCTTGATTTTCCCTAAATGTTCCGCTTTGACGCAAAAGCTCGTCCACAAGCGTAGTTTTCCCATGGTCAACATGGGCAATGATAGCTATATTTCGTATGTCTTCTCTTACACTTATCAAGTTATACCTCTTCCTATCCTTCACATTCTCTTATTTATTAAAAACAACTTGCAGAGTATAACATGAAGTTTAAAAATTGGCAAGATAAGAACTAAGGGATTGCTTGGGAATTAGTTGCACATATTTTCAGAATCTTACACTGTTCAAGTGGGTTTCTGAAAATGTATTGTACAACTTATTTTAACGCAGTCCCCAATGGCAGCTTGTAGTAAAATATAATCACAAGAATTTTGATTCCTTCAAATAGTATATAATTTCCTCTTGGAGTACTATAAATTTAGCTTAAAGCAAAAGCACAGCTTTGAACAGGCTCTGGCTCATATGAAGTATATTCCTATGTATCATGCTGTCAATAGCAAAGAGCTACCCTTTATATTCTTTATTATTTTGTAAAGGTCTATTTTAATTCAACCACAAAAAAGGCTTATCCTTATAGCCGGCGCAGTATAATAATACTGTTTAAGGATTTGAGATATTTGAGAGAGAATTACCTATTTATTATAAGGACTGGTCCGATAGACTGATACAAAGAACATTAAGCTGAATAGTTAGTTAGACAGAAGGTTTAGCATAAGCAAAAACAGTACAGAAAAACCAAATACAGTATTAAACAATCAAAATTTAAGCGGTTTATGCTATAAATTATTGTTTTACATCTATTAATAATATTTAAAATAATTTATGATAAAAGGATAGAAAACATTTTATATAAAATGTTTTCTATCCTTTTTATTATGAACTTTAAAATATATTAAAACTTTACGGGAGGTTTTATTGTGATATTTAACTGGGCTATACGTATGGAATATTTATTTGTGGATAAATATGATTTTAAAGAAGGCTGGGTATTTCAAAAAAGCACCGTTCCTTATGCCATGTTTAGGTTTATAGTGAAGGGAAAGGCGAAATTTATTATTAATGATATGGAAACGGAGGTTGAAGCCGGGCATATAGTGTATATCCCACAAACCAGCTTATTATACTGTGAAGCTTTAGAGGATGATGTTACATTTATAAGCATTCGGTTTACATCTTCCGTGCAACCAGAGTATTTGGACATTTGGACTGACCAATACGGTGTTGCGCCTATTGCTTTATGCGAGGACGCTTTTATAGTGGAATGTTTTCATCGAATATTGGAAGAGCGCAATAGTAGTAATATAAGTAAGGTACATAAAATTCGAGGATACCTAGAGTTTATTATGGCTTACATGATAGAACAAGGTTGTATGGGGCAGCAGTCTAAAAATAAGCATGACGATCCATATTCCATTAAAAATCTAATTAAGCGAAATCTATCAGCGGGTATGAAGATAGATTTGCGTATTCAAACGGCTGTTGAATATCTTATAATTAACCAAAATAAAAGAGTTAAGCTGGAGGATTTACATAAAATGGTTAATTTAAGCCCTTCAGCTTTTCGTAGAGTGTTTAAAAAGCACACAGGGAAATCACCCAAGGATTTTTTAGCCGAGCTTCGTATGATGAATGCCGCTCGTCAGCTGCTTTCAACCGACGAACGTATAGCTATTATTGCAGAGAGCTTGCAGTTTGAGGATGCAAATTATTTTTCAAGGCAGTTTAGAAAAACCTTTGGGGTAACCCCAAAGGAATATCGTAGGCTTTCAAGATGATTAAAACTTGCGTGTTTTGTGCTATAAGTGGTCGAGTTATTATCTACAAAAAAGTTTTTTAATATTTTATAATTTAGTGCATAAACAACCAAACATCAATTTAAGGGGGTAATAATGATGAAAAAAATTTTAAGAAAAACGTTTGCATTAGCTATTATTTCTGCATTACTTGCCGGGTGCGGACAAAATGCAGCCCAAACCAGCGGCTCACCTTCCACGCCGCAAGAAAGTGTAAAACCGACGCCAGTAGCAACGGCAGCGGCAGCGGCAACTAATCCAGCTCCCCAACCAACGGAATTGCAAGGGGAAATCACCATGTGGCATTCATTTACACAAGGACCACGATTGGAGGCAATACAAGCTGCCGCCGACGATTTTATTAAAGCTAATCCAAAGGTCAAGATAACTATTGAGACTTTTTCCTGGGGTGAATTTTATACCAAGTGGACAACAGGTCTTGCAACAGGTCAAGTACCGGATTTAAGCACAGCACTTCCAAACCATGTGGTAGAGATGATTGATGCGGATGCCATTGTGCCATTAAATGATTTAATTGGTAAGATTGGAAAAGACAGGTTTTATGAGGCACCTTTAAGGGAAATGACTATTGATGACAAAACATACGCTGTTCCTCTTTATTCTCATGCACAGGTTATGTGGATTCGCAAGGATTTATTAGAAAAAGCAGGATTGCAAGTCCCAAAAACATGGGATGAGCTTTACGCCACCGCCAAAGCTTTAACAAATGCGCCAGAGCAATATGGACTTTCTGTTCCTATGGGTCTTGGTGATTTAATGGCAACTCGCTTTTTAAACTTTTATGTACGCTCTGCAGGTGAAACACTTTTAACAAAGGACGGTAAAGCAAATTTAACCAGCAAGGCTGCAATTGATGGCATAAATTACTGGGTTAAAATGTATAAGGAAATATCTCCAAAGGATTCAGTAAATTTTAAGGTATTAGACCAAGCCACCTTGTATTATCAAGGAATTACAGCATTTGATTTTAATTCCGGCTTCCAGATTGGTGGGGTTAACACGAACTCTCCTCAGCTTATGGAATTTATAGATGCTGCGCCGCTGCCTATGATTAATGCAAATGATAAGCGTCAAGGGGTAGAAACCTCTAACATTCCTATGGTAGTTTGGAAAAAAGGAAGCAACCAAGATATTAGCAAAGCATTTATTGAGTTTTTGTATGAAAAGGATAGATATGTTAAATTCCTTCATTCTGTACCGGCAGGAATGTTACCTGCATTTAAGGATATTACCAGCGACCCTGCTTATTTAAACAATGATACAATGAAGAAGTTTGCAAATGCTGTGGAGGTTATTGGTGAAGCTGTAAACATTGGTACGGCTATAGGCTTTGAAAATGGTCCTAGACCAGAGGCTGGTATATTAACCTCCCAAGGTGTTATTGAGCAAATGTTCCAAGACATTGTATTGCAAAACATACCTGTTGAACAGGCTGCAAAGGATGCTGAGGAAAAGCTTAATCAGCTTTTTAAAACGGTAGGCTAGTTATTTAACGGTTAGAATTTTAGTAAACCCACAAGGAGGTATTATGAATAAAACCGAAAAGCATAGAACCGACTTTATAGGGCTTTGGTTTGTGTTGCCGGCGATAGTCATTGTCGTAACGCTGTTAATATTTCCGGTTACATCTAGTATTTTCTACAGCTTTACCACTAAAAACTTAATCAAGCCCAATTACAAGTTTATTGGGCTTGATAATTACATATCTATTTTAAAGGATAAAAGTTTTTACGAGGCGTTTTTTACCTCTGCAAAGTGGACTGTTGGCTCTATTTTTTTACAGCTTACAGTAGGATTTACAGCTGCGTTAGCCCTTGAAAGTATTCCTAAGTTGAAAAAGTTTTATAGAGTTATGTTAATTATTCCTTGGGCATTTCCTTCCATTGTTATAGCAATGTCATGGAAGTGGATTCTTAACGGAATTTATGGATTCTTACCTCATTTGCTGTTAAATCTGGGTTTTACTGATGGATCGATATCATTTCTTGCAGAATCCAATTATGTTTTTCCGACGCTGCTAATTATTAATACATGGTTTGGGGCACCGCTAATTATGGTAAATGTACTATCTGCATTGCAAACCATTCCAAAGGAGCAGTACGA
>CAYWBF010000038.1:0-12351 GCA_964456085.1 uncultured Eubacteriales bacterium | reverse complement strand
CCTGCTGTTCAAAAAGCACTGCTTTTCGTTTGTATGGCGTTCCATCTGCCATTCTTGTGGTATTAGCGTTAGCAATATTTTCAGAAATAATATCCATGCGAAATTTTTGCGCCGTAAGGCCTGATGCTGCAACATCCATGGAATTAAAAAAAGACATACATAAACCTCCCGGTTAAATATCTTGTATATTGTATAAAACCGTTAATATTCTACGCAATATTAACGGTTTTATAGCAACCTACTACCTTCCGTTTAAGACAAGGGAATTTCTTTTGGAGTTGCTCGTTATTGAATTAATCATAGCGTCATACCTGACGGAGTTTTCATATAGCAAAACCATCTCAGCCTCTATATCAACGTTATTGCCATCTAAACGGGCACTATAACCCTTATTAACAACGTTTACAGCAGGCTTTAGCTTGCTCAAATCTATAGCCTCGCCAGTTTTTCTAGCATCATCAAGCGCATCACCCAATAAAGATTCAAACTGAACAGCACTTTTTTTGAATTTAGGGGTTTCGGCGTTGGCTATATTATTTAAAATTACCTCATTTCTAAGGGAACTAGCCTGTAATGAGGATTCAAGTATTCTGCTTTGGGAAAATAGCTTATCAAATATCATAACTATACTACCTCCACACATGTGTCTCATTTAATTTTAACTCATTACCACATTAATGTAAACTATTTTTTTGAAATATTCAACTGTTTTTTCCAGCAAAGTAGGTACTATAGAATCGCTTGTTATTACATGCGAAAATTTCAAAACAGCTAGAAAATTGCCAATTACTTGATATTCTTAAGCCTACTACTGATAAGAATAACACTTAATCAGCCGTTCTCTAAAAAATATCTATAATGCTATTATTTAAAATATTTGTAAAAAAATTCATAATGTATCTATTATTCTTTTTCAGAAGATTATTATTACAATTATTACATGAAATTTATTACAATTTAAAATTTTATAAGCAAATAAAAAAAAGTGGCTAGGCCACTTTTTTTTATAAAAACAACACTATTTATTTGCGTCACACAGTTCAATTTGTATGACATTCTCCGAATAAAAATCATCATACAGATTTTTTTCATCTGGATTAACCTCAACCTTTCTAATAGGTAGCTCTAGCGTAAAAATAGAACCTTTTTCGCTGCTTTTAGCATAAATTTTACCTTCCAAAAGTGTTGCCAGCTCCTTACTTATTGCCAGCCCAATGCCTTTCCCGTCACAGCCGCTTGGCTTGCCTATTCTTTCATATCTATCAAATATAGTTTTAAGCCTATGCTTCTGGATTCCTATTCCAGAATCCTTTACCTTTATTTGTAGATACTCTGTTTTGTCAATAACGGAAATTAATATGCTACCTTTAGGCTCGGTAAATTTTATGGCATTAGAAATAAGATTAAGTAAAATCCTCTCTAGCATCACCTTGTCCAACGCCATAATCTTTCCTTTTAGCTTTGTCCGCAGGTTAAGGGTTATTTTCTTCTGCTCGGCCAATATTTTAGCAGATAACACCATCGTTTTAATTATCTCAATAATATCGTAATTGTTATAGGAGGGGGTTAAATAACCGTTCGTTATTTTGTTGTAGTCATAGTAGTTGTTAATTAGCTTGATCATTTTGAGGCAGCTTTTTTTTTGCCTAGATAAAAAAAATTTGACATCTAATGCCAAATTATCGTTTTGCTCAAAAACCTGAAAGTTTGAATGAAGAATCGTAATTAAGGTTTTTAAGTCATGAATTAAATTTTCGTAAGAGACCTCTTCTATGTTCAAAAAAAAACCTCCTCAATATTTTCGTAAGTAAAACTATTTGTCGATACTATTCGACACATTAAGTATATCAAAATTCATTTTTTTTTCAATATATTTTTTACTTTATTTAAAACGATAATAAACAGTTTTCAAAAAGTTAATTAAATTTATAATTCACGCCTATTTTTTAAGCACAGCTTCATCGCAATTAAAAAATGCACCCATGAAAAATCAAGGGTGCATTTGTAGTGTACTTAAACATATTTACCAAAATCAGAATCGCTTATTTTTATACCCTTTAAATTTGCCGAAGGTGTCGGCTTCAAAGGTATAGGCCCTGCCGGTACAATAGGTTGAAAACTTGTTATTAATGATTTTTTTGTATCATTCTGCATTGTAGGTTTAACAGCAGGTTTAGCAACAGTTACAGGAGTATCCTTTTTTAAAGGAACAGGCTTTGTTGTACTCAACGGCTTAGGCAAAGCTGGTTTAGGCACAATAGGCTTTGGTTCTGCAGGTTTTATTTCCACTGGTTTTACTGGAATAGGCTTCGGCCCTAAAGGTTTTGGCCCGAGAGGAACAGGACCTGCTGGTATAATATCTTGCGCTCGTATTTCTATCGCCTTTTCTGCTGGCTTTACAGCAGGTGGATTTTGTTTTAATGGCTTTGGTGCAGCTGGTTTGATTTTTTCTACCGTAGGCTCATGCTTTTTTTCTACTCTTGGCTGTATCTCAATTTTTTTAGCCGCCTGTTGCTTTGGGGCAGACCGCTGTAAAGGTACAGGCTCAGTTAGCATAGGCTTAGATTCTTGCTTTGGTAATTCAATATTCGCCTGCTGCTTTATGCTAGGTTTTATTACAGCTTCCTTTTTAAACTTAAACTTAGACACAAA
This sequence comes from uncultured Eubacteriales bacterium, assembly GCA_964456085.1. GTDB lineage: Bacteria > Bacillota > Clostridia > Lachnospirales > CAYWBF01 > CAYWBF01. The sequence continues at coordinate 9,699 of CAYWBF010000038.1, read as the reverse complement.
GCCCTTAAATACCTCCGATTGACTTAACAGCTGTTCAGAGGTAGCTGCTTCCTCCTCTGAGGTTGAGGTATTCTCACTAGCAACGCTGGAAATTTTATCGATAGCGCTACTAACAGCTTCAATAGAGCTTAGCTGACTACCAGAGGATTTTGCTACTCCTGTAACAATAGTCGAGATTTGTTCAATCTGACCAACGATTTTCTCAAGGGTATCCGCTGTTTGAGATGCAATTTTCATGCCCTCACCTACCTTATCAACAGTGCTGTTAATAAGTGTAGTCGTTTCGGAAGCCGCTTGACTACTTCTGCTTGCAAGGCTCCTAACCTCCTCAGCCACAACGGCAAAGCCTTTGCCATGTTGTCCAGCCCTTGCAGCCTCCACAGCCGCATTAAGAGCAAGAAGATTAGTTTGGAATGCAATATCGTCAATAACCTTAATAATCTTTGAAATATTGCCCGAAGCCTCGTTTATTTCCTTCATTGCATTAAGCATTTGGTTCATTTCGGCGTTGCCAACAGTAGCACTTTTCTTCGCATTATCAGCCAGCTTGTCAGCTTGCTCCAAATTTTTGGAATTACCAACGGTTTGGTCGGTAATAGTCTCCATGCTTGTAGTCAGCTCATATATGGCGTTAGACTGGTCGCTTGCCCCTTGAGCAAGGTTCATAGAGGAAATAGAAATATGTCTGGCGCCCTCTGTCACCTGTTCAGCAGATTTATTTATTTCATATAGTACTCTGTTAAAAATACTAATAATCTGATTCAAAGAGTTTTTAATAAATACAAAGTCACCTACATATTCGTTTGTAATTTCCAAATCGAAGTTTTCCTTAGACATTTCGTCCAGCACGCTTGAAATTTCTCCGATATACGCCTTAATTTTCTGGTTCGTATTATTAATGGTTTGTTGAATACGCAGATATTCTCCCTTATACTCCCCTTCCATTCGGTAGGAAAAGTCACCCTCCGAAATTGCTGTAAGCGCTTTGACTGTTTCCTGTATAGGCGCTACAAAGGCAGAAAGCATCTCATCGAGGTTTTGTGCCAACACAAACCAGTCTCCTGAATACTTACCAAAATCAATACTTGCGTTAAGGTTTCCGGCTATTGCGTTCTTAGCCAATAGCTTTGCCTCATTGTTTATTCCCCTTAGGTTATGCTGCAACAAATCCATAGCTTCGTGAAGTATAGCCTTCTTCCCCACAAAACGCACGATTTCCTGGCTAAAATCACCTTCGGCGTAACTTTTAATACATTCTATAGCTTTCTTGGTATTACCGATTAGGTCGTCCAGTAAGGAATTTATACCTTCGGCTACCTCCAGATAGCTGCCATTAAAGCGTGAGGTGTCAATCCTTACATCAATGTCTCCGTTTACGTTAATTTCAAACATGGCCCTATTTATTTCGTTAATAAGAAGGGTTAAATTATCCACTACCCTAACAAAGCTGTTTGACAAAACACCAAGCTCGTCTTTTGAATTGCTTCCGGCAGAAACATCCAAATTTCCGTTTGCAACATTTTCCGCTACATCAACAAGCTTATATAGAGGCTTATTAATACTGCGAATCAACGCTAAAGACAGCGTCGCTGCCAAAACAACAAGAAGCACGGTAAGTAAAATAAGTGCGGTTATAGTATGACTGGCCATTTTATCGTTATACTTGGAGGTTTCTACAATCCTTTCGCTGGCTGCATAGTAGGCTTCAGAAATCACATCGTCAAATGTTTCAATTGTCGGAAAAATCTCCTCATTATAAATGGTTTCTGCTTCTAAAATTCTTCCCTCATCAAGCAGCTTATGGAGTTGATTGTAATAACCGTCTAGTTTTGCAAAATAATCTCTTTGTTGGGTTACCGCTTTCATATGGGTTTGCCCAAACTCCCCAAGTCTTTTTAGGTTTTTTTCAAGAGCATCTACTGCTTCTAGACCGTATTGCAACTCCTCCTTAAAGGTTTTGTCATACACCGCTAATACATCAGGGTTATCATGACTGAATATTTCCCCTGCTACAATCGAAACGGCTTTTTCATAGTAATACTCAGAGTTAGTCGTTTCATCAAGGATAGCCACATCCTCTTCAAGTGAATGCCTATAAAGAGAATTTACATTATAAAGACTATATATGCCGAAGAAGCTAAGCAAAACGGACAGCACAACAACAATCGCAAAGGATAGCCTAATTTTTCTCTTCATTTTAAGATTTGAAAAAAATCTCATAGAGTATTCCAGCTTTCAAAATAAATTATTTAATCTCTTTTTCCCACAAAATGAAGGACTGCAGCCACTATTGCTATGGAAATTGGGATTATGATGAAAGCAGGCATGTTTAAGCCTGCAGGTATGTAGCCAAACAGAATAGTGATTGAGGCTACTACCAGAGCGTAAGGGATTTGGGTGTTAACGTGGTCAATGTGGCTACAGCTCGAGCCCATAGAAGAAAGTATTGTAGTATCAGAAATAGGTGAGCAGTGGTCGCCAAAGATTGCTCCTGTTAAAACTGCGCTAGTACATACTATGGTGTAGGAAAGCTCAGGATTAATAGCAACTGCAATCGGCACATCAAGCGTCATTAGTATACCCATAGTCCCGTAGGATGTTCCTGTGGAAAAGGAAATAATTGAGCCTAAAATAAAAATTGTTGATGGCAGCAAAAAGAATGGAATTTTGTCAGAAAGAGCAGTAACCAAGAAACGTGCTGTTCCAAGCTCCTTAATAACAGAGCTTAAGCTCCAAGCTAAAATAAGTATAACCCCTGTAATTAAAAGACCCTTCATACCGTCAACCCAAATGTCAATCGCTTCTGAAAGGGTAAATATTTTTTGGAAAACGCCCATAGCAATGGCAACTATCCCTGCAAATACAGCAGACTGAAACAATGCCACTGAGGTGTCCGCCTGCCCGAAGCACTCCTGTATAGAAAGGAAGGTAAGCGGAGCAGAAGAAACCTTAAGGGCAAGCTCTGTATCCTCGCCACCCATAATGCTATTATATCCACTAAAGTAAAAGCTTAAAAGTGAAGCTACAATTAAGCATCCAATTGGAATAATAGCATTCCAAATACTAAGCTTAACGCCCTCTTTAGGAAGATTGGCTTCGGCAAAAACATCTTTAACCCCATCAACTTCCTTTCTTTCCAGAGCTTTTCTTTGAGCCTTCTTCATAGGGCCGAAGTCCTTAAGCATAACTGCCGAAAGAAAAACAAAGGCCAACATAAAGATGTTATAAAATCTATATGGTATTGTCTGCAAAAAGATTCCAAAAGGTTCTACAGTTTGACCGGCGATGGAATAGGCGTCCTTAATTAGCGAAACCTCCAAGCCAATCCAGGTGGAAATTATTGCAATACCTGCAATAGGAGCAGCCGTTGCGTCTACGATAAATGCAAGCTTTTCCCTGGATATTTTCATTTTATCAAAAACCGGGCGCATAATAGGGCCAACTATCAAGGCGTTTGCATAATCGTCAAAGAAAACTAATATGCCTAACAACCAAGTAATAATCTGGGCACTCACAGGAGACTTGGCTTTTTTTACCAGTACCTCTGCCACAGCTTTCGCGCCACCCATTTTACTAACAAGAGCGATAACGCCGCCAATAGCAAGCACCTGCATAATAATACCTGCATTCCAAGAATCTGCAAGAGAGCCTAGCGCCCTGCTTATAAAATCAAGAAACGAGCCAACAATTGATGAAAAAAAGTTCTTGTCCATTATTTGTAAAATAAAGGAGCCTGTCATTGTGCCTAAAAACAAAGAGGAAACAACATTCTTGGTCACAAAGGCAAGTAAAATAGCAACCAAAGGCGGCAGCAACGTAATAAGCCCCAACTTAGCTGCGTTAGCCTCCGGCCCTGAAACCTCCCCTGCAAATACGCTTACTGAAAAAGCTAAAACAAGAGTTGCCATCATTAATAAAGCAGTTTTCTTTTTCATTATATTCCTCCATTCGCCAGTTTTTTGTAATTATATAATAAAAAAAATCAACATACAATTATTTTTTAGAATAAATTACAAAAAGTTACAAAAATATTAAATTTATAAATTTGCGTATATTAGGCAAAAAAAGGCTGTAAATATTCCGTACGAATATAAGGAATATTTACAGCCTTTTACGCTCTTATATACTGTATTTATTAAAATATTTTATAGGCTCTTAACAAAGCTTTCTATCCTATCCATGCCCTTTTCAATATTTTCCATAGAAATAGCATAAGAAAGTCTAATATGCTTAGGGAAACCAAAGTCGGCACATGGTACTGCTGCTACGCTAAATTGAGAAATTAAAATATCAGCAATTTGGGCAGCATCTTTTATAGCCTCTCCCTTATACGATTTTTCGCAAACCTTGGAAACGTCAATAAAAATATAGAAGGCTCCCTGTGGCTTAAGGGCTGATATAAGCGGCATATTACATACCCTGTCATAAATATAGTCACGCCTTCTGGCAAATTCCTTGTTCATATCAAAAACAAAGCTTTGGTCACCTGTAAGCGCCGCAAGTGCGGCTTTTTGGGCGATAGAGTTGGGGTTTGAGGCGGCGTGGCTTTGAATGTTGCCCATTACCTCCGCCAGCTTTTTGTTGGAAGCAGTGTAGCCAATACGCCAGCCGGTCATGGAAAAGCTTTTTGACAAGCCGTTTACAACAATTGTGCGGTCGTACATATCCTCATCAAAGGTAGCCATGCTAATATGTACCGAATTTGTGTCGTATATTAAGCACTCATAAATCTCGTCGGAAATCACAAAAAGGTCTTTTTCCTTCGCAAACTGGGCAACTACTTTAAGCGCCTCCAATGAATAAATCATACCTGTTGGGTTGTTTGGGCTATTTATGATGATAGCTTTGGTCTTTGGCGAATAAGCCTCCTCTAAAAGCTCCTTCGTTACTGCATAATTGTTTTCTTCCTTAGTATAAACGATTTTGGCAACGCCTCCGTCGATTCTAACCATCTCCGCATAGCTTAACCAGTATGGCGCCGGAATAATTACCTCGTCACCTTCATTAAGTATAGCCGCAAAAATATTAGATAGGGAATGTTTAGCACCATTGCTCACAACGATTTGGGAAATGTCGTAAGTCAGACCATTGTCTCTTTTAAGCTTGTCACAAATAGCCTTGCGAAGCTCAACGGTACCGGAACTTGGAGTGTATTTTGTAAAGCCATCGTTAATAGCCTTTATGGCCGCATTACAAACATTAACGGGAGTATTAAAATCCGGCTCGCCTGCCCCAAAACCAACTATGTCAATTCCTTGTGCCATCATAGCCTTTGCCTTTGCAGTAATGTTAAGAGTAGAGGATTCCTTAACCTTTAATGCTTTTTCCGATAAATTCATGCGTTTCACCCTTTTTGATTTATTCTATAATTTTTTCAAAAGATGATACTCTATATTTAGCCCTTTGTCAATTTCTTTTCAAAAAAAATATTTCTCCCAAGGATAAAACACAAAATTGTACGTTTCTATATTTTTTTATCAATTATTCTGACTGCATTTCACCGCATCAATAGCAAGGACAACCATCAGCGCCAAAAGACTATCCCTCTCATTTACTACATCTATAGTATATGTATCCGTCCAATTAAATAGCTGCTTCTCAATGGTAGCTACAGTTCCGCCCTCGCCTACGATTTGATAATCCCATTGCCAAAAATCCCCTTCAACTCGCCAATTATTACAGTTGACAATAAAAGACGGCTTAAAAAAGGTAAGCTCTTTTATAATTTCGCCTACCATATTGTTTCCTATGTAAATTTCAAACTTTGGCAGGAATGTTAATACCCTTTGCTGCAAGGTTGCTATATGGATGTCCCCTGCGTCATAAATCTCCAGCCTGTGCCCCCATGACAGCTTTCCACGGACTGTAAACACCGTCCTTTGCGCCTCGTCATAAATATCGTAGCTGTCAAACCATGAGAATAAACGTTGTTTGAATAATAGCTTCATTATTATCTTGTCCTTTCAAAACCTTTATATCTGGTGCCTTTAAATGTAAGTTCGCCCATATCTCCTTCAACAAGTAGACCGTATTCGCTGTCTGGTACATGAAGCTCCATTCTGTCTCCGCTTTCTACCTCAAAGGTTGTGTAGTATGTTGTGGATGATGAGGAATGGTGAGCAGCATTGTCCGTTCCGTGATGATGGGTATGGTGTCTTACGTCTGTGCGCTTCGTTACTACCTTCGCTTTAACGTTCAGCACGGGAGAGTTATTATTTTTGTTCCATTCCTTTGCTCCCTGTATAAAAGATATAATTATAACCCCAATCACCACAACAAAGCCAACCATCACTATAAGCGGTACGAGGGTAAACATAAAACTATCAAAACCATAAAATCCAAAGCCCACTGTTTTACCTCCTTGAATCTGTTATTAGAGAATAAAGTCTTGGAGGAGCTGCACTCCCCCAACCCTCTAGCGCAAATAAGCTGCGAATATTTTCAACTCCACAAAATATGTGTAGAAAAATATCCGCAGCTTATTTTTTAATCAAACGCTACCGCCTGAACTTCCATTATATTATTAAGTTTTCAATATCCTCTGGGAAGTCAGCAACCTTTTTATTAATGCTTATAATAAAATCCAACGAATTGTCACTGGATAATTTTTCTAATTTTGCTACGAGCTTTACTAAGCTCTCGTTGTCCAGGGTTTTAATTACGTTGGTTAGACCGTCTACAAAAACATGGGTAATATCGTTGTCCTGGGAAAGAATACCACAAACAAAGCCAATAAATTCTCTGTAATTAGAAAGAGGGAAATTTCCTGTTTCAACAAACCTCACTTTATGGTTTAAATCGTAAATATGCCTTCTGTCATCGTCAATAAATACCACGTTGCCATCGGACTTGTTACCTGCTTCGTTACATAACTGAATCAATCTTTTAGTTTTACCTTGCCCTTTTTCGCCTACAATAAACTGAACCATTTTAATCTCCTCCGTTTTTTTAATTTGGGATTGCTTAACTATCTGCTTTGGCGACTAAAGTCTTGGGTGAGCTGCACTCCCTAAAACCCCTAGCCTAATAAGCTAATTCCAATATATTTATAATATCCTGATTACCTAAATCTATAAACAGCGGTAGGGTACGCTTTCCAAAGTGAGTACATCTTTCCGCCATGTCGTTAAAGGCTTCCTTAGGCACATTAAGCTCCCTAAGGGTGGTTGGCATTTCAAGGTACTTAAAATAATTTTCCATGGCTATTATTCCATTTAAAGCAGTTTTTTTCGGATTTTCAAAATCCATGAGGACTCCCCATACGTTAACAGCTACCTGAGCAAATTTATCTACAGCCTTTTCGTAAACATATCTACACAATGCAGGATAAGCCATAGAAAGCGAAGCGCCATGAGCTATATCAAACATACCGCTAAGCTCATGCCCTATTTGGTGCCCGGAGAGTAAAAATTCTCTGCCGCAGCCTGTTAAGCCGTTGTGAGAAAGAGAGCTTGCCCACATTAGGTTTGCCCTGGCTTCATAGCTGTCGGGATTTTCAACAATATCCTTCCCAGCCTCAATAACTGACTTAAGCAGTCCTTCTGCTATTCTATCAGTGATGCTTGCGTCCCTTGTAGCGGAAATATACCGTTCAAGGGTATGCATCATTATATCAACAACGCCACATGCAGTTTGGAATTTGGATACGCTAAAGGTATACTCCGGATTCATAACAGCAAAAACAGGGCGAATCAAATCAGAATTAAGTCCACGTTTGATATTTTTGTTCTCGTCAGTGTTGGTAATAACTACCGAGCTGCTCATTTCGCTGCCTGCCGCTGCTATTGTGAGCACAACCCCAATGGGGATAGCCTTTTCAGGCACAGCCTTTTTTGTTACAAAATCCCAGTGGTCATACTCAGAGGGAGTCATTAATGCAATAGCCTTAGAAGAATCTATAACGCTTCCTCCGCCTACAGCCAAAATAAAATCCACGCCCTCAGCCTTACAAAGCTTAGCACCTTCACGAACCAGTGCAATATCCGGATTGGGCTTAACACCCGACAGCTCAACAAATTCTATGGCGTGCTCCTTAAGGGAGGCTACAACATCATCATATACGCCGGATTGTTTAATACTACCTCCGCCGTAGTGCAGCAAAACCTTTTTAAACCCTCTATTTTTTATTTCAACACCAATCTGCTTTTGAGTATTTTTACCAAAAATCACTTTAGTGGGTGCATAATAAACGAAATTCAACATTCAAAAACCCTCTTTCGTTTTTATTTGCATTCTCGGCTGATGCCGTTTTTATTATTATATTAATCATAACATTCTTAATTCCAATTTTCAATACTAAATAATAGAATAGTTCACAAGTTTCTTTCACAAAATATGTACAATACAGCGAAAAAATGATATACTCTACTGGAAACTAGGTTATGAATTAAAAGCATAAGGATTCTTCCGCTTCTCTCAATGCTTTTAGTGCTCAACCGAGAGAAATAAAATATTGGAGGTAAATATTATGATTGAACAGAGCACCACAATTAAGAACCCAACAGGCTTACACGCTAGACCAGCCACTCAATTTATTAGTTTTCTTAAAAAATTCACCGGAACCCAAATTACTCTTATATCCAACGGAAAAAGCGCCAACCCAAAAAGTATACTAAACCTTCTTTCCTTAGGGCTTACCTGCGGTTCTGAGGTTACTGTAAGGGTTGAAGGCGAAAATGAAGTAGAGATTCTAAAGGAAATTATTGATTTCATTGACAATTTAGCAGAGTAGTGAGAATACTAAGAGATAGTTGGTGATTATATGGAAAATGCGTACAAGGGCATTGCCGCTTCCAACGGTATTTCCTTTTCAAAGGCTTTAGTCTACAAAAAGGAAGATATAAAGATTGACAACAGCTTAATTTCCGACTCAAGCATAGAAACTGAAAAAGAACGGTATACTGCTGCAATTAACAAGTCCAAGGAACAAGTTGAAGTACTTGTTGAAACCGCTCGTACAAAATTTGGCGAGGATAAGGCTGCTATTTTCGAGGCGCACCTAGAAATTTTAGACGACCCCGTTTTGGAGGAAACCGTATTCAACAAAATTGCTGATGACAAGAAAAATTGCGAGCTTGCAGTTTTTGAAGCAGCAGCAGAGATTGCAGAAATGTTCCAGCAGCTTGAAAACGAATATTTTAGAGAGCGTGCCGCTGACGTAAAGGATATTTGCGACAGAATTTTGCGTAATATAAAAGGCATCGTGGAAATCAGCCTTAGCGATTTAGCAGAGGACGTTATTGTTGTTGCAAAAGACATTACTCCCTCTGACACCGCCTCTATGGACCTAGAAAAGGTTAAGGGCTTTGTAACAGACGTTGGCGGAAGAACTGCCCATACTGCAATTATTGCTCGTTCCCTTGAGTTGCCTGCTATAGTTGGCCTTGGAGAATTCAGCTCAAAGGTTAGCACCGGTGATTTTATTTTAATGGACGGCACCAGCGGAAAGGTATTTATTAATCCAAACGAGGATACAATTAAAGAATACGAGATAAAGAAAGCCAAGTTTGAGGAGCACAGGAAAATGCTTGCCAAGCTTAAAGAGCTTCCGGCAGTTACCACAGATGACAAAAGAGTTGAATTATGCTCGAATATCGGCAGTCCTAAGGACGTTGAGGGTGCGAACAACAACGGTGCAGAGGGTATCGGTTTATTTAGAACGGAATTTCTTTACATGGATAACACCCATTTCCCCACAGA